>CALCUD010000029.1 GCA_937906775.1 uncultured Clostridia bacterium | reverse complement strand
TATGACTTGCAGAAATCATTATTCCGCAGTCAAAGCCTTCGGTTCTTGTAATATAACTTACACAGGGAGTCGTTGTTACATGGAGCAGATACGAATATCCGCCGGAGGAAGTAATTCCTGCCGAAAGAGCGTTTTCATACATATAGGAAGAACGTCTTGTATCCTTCCCGATTACTATCTTTGCCTGATGGTCACGTCCGTAGTACCAGCCGAGATAACGGCCGATACGGAAGGCATGCTCCACAGTCAGGTCAACATTGGCCTCGCCGCGGAAACCGTCTGTTCCGAAATATTTGCCCATGATGATTCCTCCTGTATTTCCTGATTTCCGGCTTCAATACAAATACAACTGCTTAAAAAAGCAGTTGTATTATAACGTCTTATTGCGCGTATGTCAACATACCGGGCATTTTATCTGACAAATTCATAACCGAAGAAGTCAAACCGGCACCCCGGGAGAAAAACGAATGATACGGTACAAAGTCCTCCGGGAACCCGGATCCGGAAAGTTTGCTCCCTGTTCCCGTTTCCCCGGAACATCGCCAGTTCCGTCCGGCTCTCACCGGTCTCATTACGGATCCGTACGGTTACGGCATTTGTTTCCAGAGGAGTACGGCCGCGAAGGATCAGATCAACCTCCCCGCCCTCTCCGAAATCCATCTGATCCCACTCGAGCGTGACATTGTTGCCGATATCAAAGATCCCGTCAGATCTCCGCTGAAAACTGTCGCCGTAAATCCTGTCCGCCTCCGTCGCGGCCTGCGGTGAAAAAGCACGGCTCTGTTTTTCAAACACAAAACCCTTCAGATGCACCTTATCTGTCATCGTGAAGCACAGCGTCTGCAAGCCTTTCACTTTTCTCGGCAGGCGATAGGTTTCCGGCTGATACACATTCCAGATACTCGGTTTCTGATATTTCAGCACAGTCAGCAGTTCCGAGTCTTTTTCCCCGGGAACCCCCAGCCAGAAAGGAATTTCGTGAACATTTCCGTCCAGCGCGAAAACAGGAAGCGTGACCGTGTCGCTTCCAGCAGCGCCGAAATCAACTCTGCTGAAGCCTGCCATGCTGTAGCCGTCCCGGGCAAATGCGATCCCTTTCTCATTCCCGGATCCGATATTCCCCTCGCTCAGGTCGTAAAGTCCGGCGCTCACAAAGGTATAAGGGTCAAGAGCCGCCGTGCCGAATCCGGTGATCTGTATCTCTGTCTGACTGATTATTTCCGGATGATCCGTTCCGTTTCCGGTCAGCGCCCGAAGCAGGACCGTCCCGTCTCCGCATGCAGACAGATTCACCCGATCCTCTGCGACTTCAATTTTCGCGCAGGGGGATTCGATCCCGGATTCATTTGTCACCTGCCAACGGATATCCCGCTTTTCAGCGTCCGCGGGCAGTACTTTCCATTTGAATGAACAGAACGGCTGTTCAGGAGAAAGATTCGTCCCGTTTTCAGGAATGATTTCCACTTTTCGGACGCATATTTCATTCACGGCCGTTTCCGGGATCCGCTCCAGGCAGCTGACGCCCTCCGCCCTTTCAGCGGAAATAACAGGGATCACCAATCGGGCTCCTTCCCTTGCCGGACTTTCCGCCTCAATCGTTACAGGGTCGGAGGAACCGTCTGATCCGACAATCAGCAGCAGTTTCCCGCTGAACAGCCTTCGGCTTGAGCTTCGGTATTCCTCCTCATCGGTCGGATCCCCGTTGTCCGTTCCCAGAAGTCTTCCGCCGCCGCTGATCCGGATATTGACACGGTTTCTGGCGTTTTCGACCGGATTTCCCGCCCCGTCCTCAATGGTAACGGTTACGAAAGTGATATCTCTGCCGTCTCCCAGCAGGAACGCGTCTTCTGCAGATAAGCGCAGCCGTTTTCCGTCTCCGGACGACATCCGGCATTCTTCACACACCGTATTTCCGTTGCGGTCATATCCGCGAGCTGTCAGTTTACCCGGGGCATACGGAACCCGCCAACAGGGCATGCACCGTTCGGCGTCCCCCTTCACAACCTTTCTGCGGCCAAGACTTTCTCCGTTCAGGAGCAGTTCTGCCTCGTCCGCATTGGTCATCACATTGACGTCGATCATCTGTCCGATATTCCAGTCCCAGTTCACCCCGATATGGATCATGGTCTGTTCCGTCCACTGGCTTTGAAACAGATAATAGAGATCTTTCGGATAGCACGCGGTATCTGCGAGACCGAAATAGCATGAACGTGTCTGGTACGGCGTCGGTTCCCCGATATAATCGATTCCGCTCCACAGAAATTGTCCCATCGACCAGGAGGTATTCATGTCATCGCACACCAGATGGCCCGCATGCGGAGCGCCCCATGAACTGGTGCTGTTTCCCAAAGAAGAGCATTGCAGATCGACATCGCTGAGGATATTCCTTTTCTTGGGGAAATGATAGATTCCACGGCTGAAAAGCATACTGCCCGTTTCGCTTCCGTAGATCGCCCAGTCCGGATGTTTCGCATGATGCTCCGCGTAATATTTTTCTCCGTAGTTATATCCGGGGATGCGGATTTCATCCGCGCATCGCTGCGCGCCTTCCCACGGCATATAATTGGATCCGAAGGTCACCTCCGCGTGCTGTTCCGGGTCATGTTTCCGAACCTGCTCAGCCAGCATCACCGCTACCTGCCGTCCCCTGTCATCCGCATGCATATCGTAGATCTCATTGCCGATCGACCACATGATCACGCATGGATGACAGCGGTCTCTCCGGATCCAGAGAGCAACATCCTCCTCCTCGCGTTCCGGGAAAAAACGGGCGTAATCGAATTCTGTCTTGCTTCTTTCCCACATGTCAAAGGCTTCGTCAATCACCAGAATACCCATCTCGTCACAAAGATCCAGCATGGCGGATGCCGGCGGATTATGACTGGTACGGAGCGCGTTGACCCCCATCTCTTTCATCAGGCGCAGCTGCCTCGCCGCCGCTTTGGGGTGAAACGCGGCGCCGAGGCAGCCCAGATCGTGATGCAGGCAGACCCCTTTCAGCTTGGTATACTCTCCGTTCAGGAAAAAGCCGTTCGCCGGATCAAACCGGAGGGACCGGAATCCGATTTTCTTCTGTTCAGTCTGTTCTCCGAATGAAACCTCCAGTGTATACAGATAAGGATCTTTATCAGACCATTTCCGAACTTTCGGTACCCTGAAACATATTCTGACCCGGTTGTTCTCCGCTTCAGCGGTTCCGTTTCCGAGGATGTTCCCGTCCGGATCCCGGATTGTCGCGGAAAATGTCCCCGGACCGTTCGTTTCCGCGGAAACCGTGACATCCCAGCCTTCATCAAGCTCCGTTGTCACGAAATAAAGGCTGTCCGGAATCAAATGGACCTCCGGCAGCAGGATCATATGAACATCCCGGAAGATACCGCTTCCCGAATACCAGCGGCTGTTCGGACTCCGGTGGCGTATGTGGACCGCCAGCTCATTTTTCCCCGATTTCAATCTGTCCGTCAGGTCAACATAAAATGCAGTATATCCGTAAGCATGCGACGCAATCACTTCGCCGTTCATCAGCACATCGCAATCCATATACACGCCGTCAAAATGGATCAGGCATGTCCTGGCTGTTCCCGGGATCCAGTTCAACTTTCTGCTGTACCATGCATCGGCGGTTTCGTAAAGATTCCTGGCCTGACGGATCAGCCAGTCATGCGGAAGATCGATCGGTTCGCCAACCGCCGCAGTAGCCTGTTCATAGGTGCTTCCGGAAGGCAGTTTGACAAAATTCCATCCGTCATTGATCAACTGTTTCATGCGGATTTTCCTTTCCTTCCCGGCATATCGGGGGAATACGCCGGCTTTTCCGGAGGATCATGATTCATGAGCGCCGGCTTCCGGCGCGGATTCAACTGGTCCTTTTTCCTTCAGCCGTATATTCAAGATGCAATTCATTGGTACTGGCATAAGCGCCCTGGACATCCAGCTGATATTTCAGGTGGACAGAGCCTTTTGTCTCTCCCGCATCGCACTGAACCGCGCGTGAGTAAACCGCCATATCCATATCTCCGAACGGCGTACGGTATGTGCCTTCAAACCGCTGATCCTTGACAAATACCATCGTATTGGAATATTCGCCTTTACGGTTCATCGTCACGCGGTTTTTCTCAAGCGTCAGTTCAATATCGGCTTCGCTGATCTCGCCGGTATCTTCGTCCTGCTGCGTTTCCCGGTAAGTCAGGATATACCGGTTGTCTTCCTCCTTCCGGATATAGCCCCCGGACATAAACTGAATCGGATATTCCGGCGCATTGTCATATTTTGCAATCGACAGCAGATTGATCAGTACAGGGGTTTGTTTCATTTCCGGGAAGCTCCTTCATCATTGCGTATTATCAGCTTATTTTATCATTTTACAGGTGTTCCTTCAAGCTTGGATTCCCGCTTGCCATTCAACAGTGAATCCGTTATCATGATGAAACATGATCGAACACGATCAACGGAAGGCGGGCGTGACAGATGCTGCTTGAAGCCAGTGCGAAAATCAACTGGACCCTGGATATTACCGGTGTCCGTGAAGACGGATACCATCTGATGGATATGCTGATGCAGCCGGTTTCACTTGCCGACAGGATCCGTCTGGAGCTTGCGGAGGATCTGTCTCTCGAAACTTCCGGCTTTCCTAGGATCCGGGCCGACGAAAACAATCTTGCGCTCCGTGCGGCCCGTCTGCTGAAAGAATCAACCGGAAGTCATCTGGGTGCCCGGATCTCCCTGTACAAACAGATTCCTGCCGGCGCCGGGCTCGGCGGAGGCAGCGCGGATGCCGCCGCTGTTCTTCTGGGATTGAATCAACTCTGGCATACCGGTCTTTCGCAGGATATGCTGGAAAAGCTCGGTTTACAGCTTGGCGCCGATGTACCGTTCTGCCTTCGCGGCGGACTTGCGCGGGTCACCGGAATCGGAGAAACGATCTGTTCCTGTCCGTGTTCCAGATTTTACTGGCTTGTTCTTGTGCAGCCCTGCCGCGGATTGAGTACAGGCGAAGTCTTTACCGCCTGGGCCGAAAGCAGAGCCTGTCTTCATCCTGACAATGACCGTGCTTTGCGAGGAATCATATCCGGACCGCCGGCTGTTTTTGCTCCGTATATTCAAAATGTACTGCAGTCTGTTTCCGTATCCATGCGTCCTGAAATCGGCGATGCAATCAGCTGTCTGAAGGATTCCGGCGCAGCGGCAGCGCTGATGACCGGCAGCGGCAGCGCCGTCTTCGGCGTATTTTCATCGGCCGGCTCCGCCCGTTCTGCCGAAGCGGAATGCCGGAAAAGGTGGCGTTCCGTATTTATGTGTCACACCCGGAACGAATCGATCCTGACCATCGACTCCCCGGAGACTTCTGGAAAGGATGATGTCTGATGAAAACGACCCTCGGATGCGTACGGAAAGCAGATATGGATTTCAGCATGATCAATGACGGAGATCATATCGGTATCGGCGTCTCCGGCGGAAAGGACTCGCTCCTTTTGCTTCATGCTTTATCCCTGTACCGTAAGTTTTCCCATAAGAACTTCACACTCACTGCCTTCACCGTCACACTGGGGTTGGAACCTTTCGATCTGTCGGAGATTCAGGCGCTCTGTGACAGGCTGGAGGTCCCTTATGTCATCCGCCAAACGCAGATTGGTGAGATCATTTTCGATTACCGGCAGGAAAAGAACCCCTGTGCCCTGTGTGCGAAAATGCGGCGCGCGGTCCTCGCGGAACTTTGCGGTGAATACGGCTGCAACAAGCTGGCCCTCGGACATCACCGGGATGACGCGATTGAAACGCTGCTGATGAGTCTTTTCTACGAAGGGCGTTTCCATACCTTTCACCCGAAAACCTATATGAGCCGCACCGGAATCACTGTGATCCGGCCTCTGATCTACCTTCCGGAAAAGCATGTTCTTCATATGCTGAAAGAACTGTCGTTACCGGTGGTAAAGTCTCCCTGTCCCGCCAACGGTGAAACAAAACGGGAAGAAATGAAGGAACTGATGAAAAAGCTGAAGCAGCTCTATCCCGACGCTCCTGAACGTTTCCTGCATGCTCTGCGCTCCGATCATTACGATCTCTGGCAGAAAGAATAACAGAAACGTCTGAAAAAGCGCGCTCCGCGGGTTCCGGAGCGCGCTTCCTGTCATTCGCGGGTCAGGTCTTTGACCCAGATGTATTTTCTGAAGTGTGCAAGGACCCACGGGATCTTCCCGACCTCATCAAGGCAGGTGCAGGCATAGATCAGCCAGACCGGCCAGTGAAATACAAACGTTCCGAGCGCAGCCAGCGGAAGGGCGATCCCCCACATCGTCACCGCCAGACTGTACATATCAAAAAGCGTATCTCCTCCTGCTGCGAAAATCCCGTTGATCGTGATGGTATTGACAACTCTTCCGACCGTATAAACGGTCATCACGAGCATCATCCCCCGCAGATATCCTGTTGCCGCTTCATTCAAGCTGATCACGGACATCACGAGCGGTGTCACGGCAAACATCACAGCAGAAGTCAGGATCCCGCACAGAAATGAAATAACTACCATCCGCTGACCGTACAGTTTGCCTTTCTTCAGATTGCCGGCGCCAAGCAGATTCCCGACAAGGATGCCGCCTCCGCTGGCAAGGCCGTTGCAAAGGCAGCAAACAAGTTCGATGACCGAAGAAGCAACCGAATTGGCTGCGGGCGCATCCTGATCGATATGTCCCATAAAGGCGCTGTACGCGGTGAATCCGACGCCCCATAGCAGGCTGGCGCCCAGAAGGGGCAAAAGACATTTCCGGTAATCCGTTTCCAGTATTCTGTCAATCCGGAACAGTTCCCGGTAAGCCGGCCGGATATGTTCTTTCTTCAGGCTGAGGAAGAATGCCCAGATCAGCTCGGCAAAACGGGCCGTCAGCGTCGCCAGCGCCGCGCCCCGTACGCCCATCGGCTGTATGCCGAACAAGCCGAAGATCAGCACGGCGTTCAGTCCTATGTTGAGCAGAACCGTTGTTGTACTGACCATCGCGGTTTCGCCCGCATGATCGCTGATCTTCAGCAAAGCCAGATAGCATTGGCTGAATCCCGTGATCAGATAGGACCATGAGGCGATCCGGAGATATTCCGACGCGATGGCGATCAGTTCCGCGTCATTGGTGAAAGCAAGCATCATTTTTTCCGGAAAAAACTCGCAGCCGGCAAAAAACAGGAATGAAGTTGCGCCGCTTAACCGCAGAGTCATGCAAAACAGTTTGCTCACAGTCCGGTGATCCTTTTTTCCCCAATACTGCGCCCCCAGAACGATCATGGCTGCTACCAATGAGGAAACGATCATATTCTGGATAAACTGGATCTTGGTCGCCAGCGAAACAGCGGACATGGCATTCTGTTCCACTCCGCCCAGCATCAGTGTGTCCGCTACCGCTACAGCGGACAGCATCAGACTCTGAGCAGCGATCGGAAGCGCTACCTTCGAAAGTTCCCGCCAGAAAACCCTGTCATGAAAGAATTCTTTGGAGAGCAAGCGGATTCTCCCTTTCTTTTTCTCATTTTCCGGAGTATTCTATCATAGCATGTCTGCCGTGTGAACCCTCATTGCCAGGAAAATGCGGGCAATTTCCGTATGGCAGAAGAAAGAAAGGATATGCGCTTTATGAGTCAGTATAAACTGATCGTTTTTGATATGGACGGAACATTGCTCAATTCCCGGAAGAAAGTATCAGAAAATAACCTTCGCGCGATCCGGGAGGCGGTTTCCGCAGGAAAAACAGTCGCGTACGGAACAGGACGGGCTCTGGTCGAAATGGAAGAGTATTTCCAGGTTTTGCCGGAAATCCGGTACGCCGTTCTGTCCAGCGGCGCCGGAATCTACGATATCCGGGAACGCAGATACCTGAAACTGACTCCGATCCGTCCGGATATTGTCCGTGAAATTGCCGCTGTTTCACGAAACCGGGATATCATGCTTCAGGTCGTAACCTCCCGAGCGGATACCGTCAGTCGCCATCTGCTGTCACATATGGAACACTATCATATGTCTATATATACGGAAATGTACAGGCGCGTCATGTCATGTGTCGAAGACGCAGTTGAATTTGCCGAAAAAACGGCGGACCCCATTCTTAAAATGAATATGTACCATGCGGATCCGGACGCGCGCCCCCGGACACTGGCGGAGCTGAGCGCATTCCCGCTTGAAACCGTCTATTCGGAAATATCCTCGGTGGAATGCAGCCCGGCAGGCGTCAGCAAAGGTTCTGGACTGACAGACTTGTGTTCGCTCCTCGGGATGACTCCTGATGAAGCCATCGCCGTAGGCGATGCGGAAAATGATCTTGAGATGATCAAAGCAGCCGGTCTGGGCGTCGCGATGAAAAACGGAACCCGCGAAATCCGGGAGGCAGCCCGTATCACAGCGCCCGATTGCGATCATGACGGATGCGCCTGGGTCATCCGGAATTATCTGCTTTGATCTCCGGAGTATTTTCTGCCGGCATATTTCACATAATCACATCCGGATCAAGGCATGACAGGAACGGATGTTCATCCGCTCTAAACCCGCCTTGTCCATGTCGGTTGTTCCTTACTTTCCCGCCCGGATGCGAGGCTTTTCTGTATAAAAAATGTACATGACCTGTTCAGACCGAAAAAAACTATATGTTCATTGTAAAAAATGATATAATTATCCGTAATTTGCATGATCCGGATGTGCAGAAAGTTCAGAAAACCGGTTTTAAATCATTCAGGACCCAATCTGAATTTGGGGAGGATAATATGCGTACGGCTCTGTCTTCAAGGGTTACGCAACTTCATTTCAAAGTGCTTTGGACTGTCATGGCAGCCCTTCTGCTGCTTTTCCCCTGCTTATGCTCCGTAGCTTTCGCCGGAGAGAACGCAGACGGCCGGGATGGAGATTACGAATACAATTCAGATCCCGGTCAGCTGCTGGAAGCCGTTACCGTCGTCATGCAGGACGGCGGAACCTACGATATCGGTACTTACAAAGAAGCCACCTGGCTGGTCTGTAATTCCTCCGGTACATACACAGTCACGGGGAAATCCACAAATACCCTGCTGAGAGTCAACGCAAACGCCGATATGGATGCCGTTATCATTTTTGACAACGCGCGGCTGGTCGCCACAAAAGACTGCCCCGGTGCCTCGGCAAACGCGCGCTCAGCAATCGAGATCAACGGTTCGGCAGGCAGCGTAACGCTCAGATCCGCCCCCGGTTCCCGGAACTATTTCCGTGCAAAAGGCGGTCGTCCCTGCATCCGCAAGGATAACACCGGCGTCAGACTGGTTTTTGACACGGTGAATGAAAACAATCCGGGCCTGCTGGAGGTCCATGCCGATCCCGACGCGCACTGCACCAGCGCCATCGGCTGCTACGGTTCACTCTCCGTACATAACACCTTCGGAAATTGCGTTTTTCTGAGCGGACAGATTCAGGCATACGGCTCCGCAGGTTCCTTTGCCGGTTCTGTATTGTACGGCGGGGCCGCCATCGGAGCGGACGAATACAGCGCTGTGGATAAAATCACCTTTGAGCGGGCCGATGTATACGCTGAAGCGGGATCGGCTTCAGCCGCAGGCATCGGTACCAGCTCCTGCTATTTATTTACGATCCTGTCCGAGTATGACAGAGCGCCCCAGCCTTGCAGTAATATCGTTATCAACGGCGGAAAAGTCTACGCGACTCATATGAGCGGAAGCGAGAACAGCATCGTATATGGCGGCGCCGGGATCGGCGGCGGCTGGGGCGGCAGCTGTGACCATATCACTGTCAATGGCGGAGACGTGACTGCCCTGGGCAGTATGGGCGCAGCCGGGGTCGGCGGCGGTCAGGACGGAGACGCCGTCGATATTGTCATTAATGGAGGTTCCGTTTATGCTCAGGGCGGTTCTACCGGTATCGGAGGAGGAGAAGCATACGGTTATGTATGCGATCATGATGATCTCCGGTACGGAGACTGTCAGTTGACGATCAACGGCGGCGACATCACAGCCATCGGAGGCATCAGTTTTTCCGGAACAACGTGTCCCGGCGTCGGGATCGGCGGATGGAAAGAGAAATTCTACTATATGTCCAACCGCATTGCCGGAAGGATGAATATCACAATCAACGGCGGAACGGTCCGGGCCGAGGGAAACGGTGCGGCGGCGATCGGAAGCGGCGCTTACGGAAACTGCAGCAATATCACTGTCAATGGCGGTGTGATCCGGGTACACAGTACGAACAGCGCGGTAGATATCGGGGGCTACGGGGATACCGTATGCACCTGTGAAAACATCACCATAACCGGCGGCACCGTCACCAATACCGAAAAGGGAAAAGTAGTCATGATCGGTGGAGGCAATCCGGACAAATGGAATAGCAAACCTGATTCAAAACATACGAATGTCTATATTTCCGGCGGTAACGTGTTTGCATCGATATACGGTGAAGATCATGCCACGGTCTCTTCATCGGACGGCACCCAGGTATACCGGTATGATCTCGGCCTCGGCGACTTCGCTCTCAGCACAGCCAGAACCGATGACAGGAATGCCGTCGTTTCACTGAATACGGAACCGGCGCTGAAATATACATACGGATTGACGGATACATATCTGATTCCGTCCTCCATTACATATGATCCTATGATGTTTGCCTGGCTTCCCGCGGATAGGGAAAGCGGAAATCTCTCGACAGACCCTGCGTTTCTGAACTATACCTATGATATGCGCCGGGAAGCTGTGAATTTCTTTTCCGGCAATATCGGGCAGGAGGATAACAGGATCCTTTATCCGCGGCTCTGGTTCCTGTTTGACGATAACTATCTGGACGGAGATCTGAACCGCGACAGTGCGTCCTGGTATATCGGTCAGCGGCAGACTGAAACCATTCATAATTCCTCCTCAGGGAGTGCGATCCCTCAATTTTATTCTTTAGATCAGGAAGGAAAAGTACCGCTGCTGAAAGCGGACGGAACCTACTATCCCGATGTCAGCGATCCTTCCGGAAGGGGCATCTGGACCGATTCGCAGGGAAAGATGGTATTTGATCCCGGCACCTTGCAGAATTACTATGTAAACGGGATCAGGCTTTACAGCGTCTGGCCGTCTTTTGATCTGAAGTTTATCGGCAACAGGCCCGATGGAACGGCAATGCCCATGAGCGGAAGCACCGATGATATCACGGATATCAATCCCGCTGTCGGGACAGTGATACCCTCCTGCGGTTTTGATCTGAAGAATTATTCCTTTACAGGCTGGAATACGAAGGCAGACGGCAGCGGAACGGTGTACCGTCCGGGAGACACCGCGACGGATTTGCGTCCCGTGACCGGACGCGTCACATATCTCTACGCTCAATGGGAACCAAAGGAGTATTCCCTGACATACGATCCCGGCGATGGGACGGGAACCCGGACCTCCCTGATGTATGCCGTCGACCGGACCGGGACGCTCGCGGACCCGTCGGATCTGGGTTTCATCAAGCCCGGCTGCGTTTTCCTCGGTTGGACCACCGGTGCCTTCGGGAATCTCCATGCCGCCGGGCAGGAATTTGTCAACATGTGTGATTTTGACGAAAACTGGGTCCTTCATGAGAAAACCCTGACGGCCCGCTGGATGCCGGAAAAATCCGTTGCCGTGACAGTAATGCTGAACGGAGAGCGGGTAAGCCTGTCCAGCCCGGAGACAGAAATCATCCTGAACCAGAACGGAACGCGTTTTGCCGGTTTTGAAGAAGACCCGGTGACCGGCGCCTATATTCTGGAATCCAACGCACGGGGCAGCCTGCCGCCCGGGCTCTTTGTTCTGGAGATCGCCGGCTTTGATACGGACGGAATCACCGTGAACATGGATGAGAATTCTTCCGTTTCGCTGATCCTTCAGTATTATACAGTCACCGTGACGCCGTCCGGACATATTGCCGGCAGCTCGGTGTACAACTCTGCCGGCGAGGCTTTCAGCAGCGTCAACGCGTTGCAGGGGTCAAAAAGAAAAATCGTCTCGGAGCCGGAAACAGGCTACGCGTTTCACCGGTACACAGTCAGCGGAGTCATGCCGGGCTGGGAATCCGGACCTGAGACCGCCGTGCAGAGCATCCGTGTCAACGGCAGGGTGACTCTGACCGCGTCTGCCGTGCCCTGTAACTATACCGTCCTTTATGACGCAAACGGCGGTGACGGCAGCATGCCCGGACAACCGGCAGTATACGGGGAAGCATTTCGTCTTTACAGCGCGGCATTTACGCGGAAAGGTTATGTATTCAGCGGCTGGAATACAGCCGCCGACGGGAGCGGCACAGCCTACGCAGACGGGGATACGGTCAAAAATCTGACTGTTGAGCACAAAGGAACCGTGGTGCTTTACGCCGTGTGGACGCCGATCCGGTATGCTGTCACCTATGATCTGAGGGGCGGCGCTTATCCGGCCGGACGGTCAAATCCGGCGTACTATACCGCTGAGAGTGAATTCACCCTTGTTGCGCCTGAAATGTCCACCTATACCTTCCTCGGCTGGACCGGTACCGGTTTCCCTCTGCCGACGGTCACAGTCAAAATTCCGAAGGGATCCACCGGCGACAGATTCTACTCAGCCCAATGGGAGCGGGCCTGCTATTCCGTGACCTTTGAAATGTCCGGTCACGGTCTTGCCCCCGACGGGCAGACGGTGGAATCGGGCGGAAATGCCGAACGGCCCCCCGATCCCGTTGAAACCGGCTGGATTTTCGGCGGCTGGTACACAGACACGTCCTATGCTCAAGCCTTCAGCTTCAGCACGCCGATCACAAAAGATACTGTCATATACGCAAAATGGACGGGCGAAGCGCCTCTGACCTATACCGTTTCCTTTATCATGGGAGGACACGGAAAACAGATCCCCCCGCAGATTGTGGAAGACGGCGGAACAGTCCTTCGCCCTGATGATCCTTCCGAAAACAAATGGCGTTTCAGAGGTTGGCATGCCGATCCGGCTTTCAGGCACTCTTTCGATTTTGACGCCCCGGTTCATGCGGATACCTTGATTTATGCCAGATGGACCGCCGTTCCGCCGAAAACCGGCGATAATGGACATTTGCTTCTCTGGATCACGCTCCTGACAGGCGGAGTAAGCGCAGCGTGGATCACAATCTGCGCAAAAAAGAAAAACGCCAGCCACCGCTGACGTTGTCAATCTTTCTCCTTTTATCAGAAGAACGAACGCTCTGTATGCAGATTATAAAACATTCCCGTTTATTTTCTATCGCAGGAATCCAAGATATTCGTTCAGAACGTTAAACAGCATATCTCCCGAACAAACCGGCAGTGCCGCGTCCAGATCTCCGATCTGTACGTATTCGAAGGAATCCGCAGCCTTCGTCAGTACCAGTGCCGGAAGAATATCGTAATCCCGCCCGAATATGGTTTCCAGCGCCGGCAGATATTTCGCGGCCTGCAGAACTTCTTCCGGCAGTATTTTGTCTTTCATTTTGAATTCCAGAGAAAATACCTTGCTTTTTGTTATGATCAGAACATCCGCATAGATCCGGATCCAGCGGGCCTTATTGATGCGCATCTCAAAAACGAGTTCCCAATCCCGGAAGGAACCGTCCGTCATTTCGTTCAGATCGGCAAACAGGGACTGCATGGTTTTCCTGCAGTCTCTGAAGGAGTGCATCAGCCCGCGGGTGTCGTTCAGATTCCGTCCGATACGCCCGCAGCCGTCTGTCAGTTGCTTCAGCCAATCAGTTTCTGACTGCGAGCAAAACTCATCCACCGTGCCGTACCATCCGGCAAATTCATACAATCCCTCGTGAGGCGCCTTCTGCCGGATCACGGCGTGCCACCGGTAATCCCGATCCTGATAACACATTTCGCGTATCAGCGCGCTGCGGCAGAGTTCCCGGTTCACGGTTGTGTGATCCGTCCCGAGACGGTTGGCGATTTCGCGTGCTTTCAGCCCGTTGTTCCGGGAGATCTGCGCATAGATTTGTTTTTCCAGATTGCTGAACATAAATCATCCTCTTTGTTCATGGTCATCCAACTGACTGACAGTCCATCGGATCCCTCTGGCAATGCGCCCCGGCACATCGATGAAATGACCGCCCTGTTCCATTCTGAAGACGCTTTTCTGAACATTGGCGTCCGTTTTCATCATTTGCTCCTGCAGCACGGTTACTTCTTCCACCCGGCGTATGTCCGGATCCCTGCTCCGCTTTTCCCGGTCTCCAAGGCTCAGATAAACCGAGCAGGCCCTGCGCATGAATACCGTCCGCATATAATAATCCCACCCGGGAAACCACAGGGAACCGGAACAGCAGGCGCATCCGGAAAACAGACCGCTGTTTGACAAACACCAGAGAGAAAACAGCCCGGCAAGAGAATAACCTGCAAGAATAAGCGGACCCGAATGCTCCTGTTCCAGAAGTCCGGCAGCGCAGCTTTCCAGCCACTCAAGCGTTTCACAGGCTCTTCCGTCAAAAGTACCGATTCCGGTTTTTGCCTGCCACGGTGAAAAATCCCGGTTCCAGTTCTGAACCTCATAGGCAAAAACGCCAAACTCCGGTCTGTTTTGTTCTGTATTGACCGTGAGGATATCCTGGATCATGTTTTCTGCCGGAGCGGCGGCTCCGATCAGAACCGTAGGCTTATTCTCCCGGATACGAAAAAGGCATCTTCGTCCGTTCAGCCGGATTTCATTCAGTTCCATACTTCTCCGTCCTCAGTGTTTTCGGTCCGGTCACGCTTCATCTTCCCGCTGTTCCAGCATTCATGCTTCACGCTTCCGTCAGGATACGTCTCTTCATACGGGTCGTCTTCTTCCCGATATCTTGACTGTTCATCGCCATATATATGGTTTTCAGTCAGCTTGCACATTGATTTCTCTCCTCTTTTCATCCGTCCGTTCCATGTCTTCAGAAAACAGTATATCACAGATGGCTGCTTCCTGAATGATTGATTGTTAAGAAACACTGTCTCCGCTTCCCCGTTTACTGTTTCTTTGCCGTTCTTGTCACCGTCAGTATTTGTGTGTATAATCTGTTGTTGCGGAAGGAAACAGGTCAGAAGCCTGTGCGAGCCCGTCGCCGTAAGACTCTGAAGCCCTGCCTGACCCGTCGCCGCGGATGGGGAAACGGTCATTGGACATTGATCCGAGAAGGCCGGCATGGTCAGTCAAGCCGGAATATTTCCGCATGTCTTTCATTCTTTTCGTCACGCGAGTGCCGTGCGGGATCCTCCCGGAAGAGTGAATTCAGATTGAATAAAGTAAGGAGAAGAAAAAGTATGGAAAAGAATCGCATTTTCTGTTCCCTGCTTTCACTGTTCCTGTGCTTTGCGCTGTTCGCGGCAGCAGCGTCCTGCATGGCTGAAACGGTGAATGAACCTGTTATCCCGATGGACGGAACTCTGGAATATCCTGTTCCTCTCGGAGAGGGAGCGTCCTCTTTCCTGTTCAGTGTTACCGATTCGGACGGACGCGAATCCTGGTTTGAAATCCGTACCGATGCCGTTACTGTCGGAAATGCATTGCTTGATCTCGGTCTGATCGACGGCGAAGAGGGCCCGTACGGTCTGTATGTCAAAACCGTTTGCGGGATCCTGGCTGACTATGATACGGATGGCCGTTACTGGGCTTTCTATATTGACGGCGAATATGCGATGTCCGGTATTGACGCCACAGACGTGGTGCCCGGCCGGATCTGCTCCCTGAAAGTAGAATAATGAAACCGACTGCAAAAGAAATCGCTGTTTTCGGTATGCTTGCCGCGCTCATGTTTGCGTCGAAAAAAGCCATGGAAAGCCTGCCGAATATTCATCTGGTCGGTGTCTTTATTGTTGCCGCGACCGTGGTCTACCGTCAGAAAGCGCTTTATCCCCTGTATATCTACATCGTTCTGGAAGGTCTCTTTGGCGGATTCAGTACCTGGTGGCTTCCCTATCTTTATGTGTGGACGGTTTTATGGGGCGCAGCCATGCTGATTCCCGTTACTCTTTCTGAAAAAGCGCAGCCGTGGATCTGCGGCGCCGTCTGCGGAATGCACGGGCTTCTGTTTGGGATTCTCTACGCCCCTTCTCAGGCTCTCCTTTTCGGCTTTTCTTTCAAAACAACCCTTGCCTGGATTGCCGCCGGATTCCCTTTCGACTGTATTCACGGCGCCAGCAATCTGATTCTGGGAATATTTCTGATTCCCCCGCTGGTCCGGGTTATGCGCAGATTCGGATAGACCTTTTTCCGGATCTTCCTTGCCGGAATCATGTTTTTGTATGCACCCACGCACTGCCCATCGCCTTTTTTCATCTGAACTTAATCTTTTTTCCTTTCCAAACCAATGAAATCATGATATAATTATTTGGTATATTTGATCGGAGGAGATTGTTGCATTGGGCAGGCAGAAACAGGGAAAAACCAAAGCCGGGAGAATCAGTTTCTGGGTGATTCTGCTGGGAGGTCTGTTGCTTGGGAAATCTCTGGGCGGATTGATCGTTGGCTGGATTCTCGGTCTCGGCATCAGCAAGATTGTCGATATTATGTCATCCGGTCTGGATACCACTACACATAATAAAGGCGATGACGAACGTCGCCGTCAGGAAGCCGAACTCGCAGCGCGCGAAGCGGCTCTCCGGACCCGCGAAGAAGAAGAGCGCCTCAAACGGGAACAGGAACGCCGTCTTCACGAAGAACAGCTCCGTAAAAAGGAAGAAGAAGAGCGCCTCACCCGCGAAAAAGCGAACACGATCCCTCTTACCGGCAACGAAGCCGCCGACAGTGTGATCACCCGTGGAACCGAAATGCTCCGCACCATCCGTACCGAAAATGATTTGATCCCTGACGGTCATCTGAGCGATCAGATGGATTCTCTTGCCGCCAAATGTGAGCAGATTTTCCGGACTGTGTCCGAGGCTCCCGAAAAGGCTCCTCAGGTGCGTAAATTCATGAACTACTATCTTCCCACTACGCTCAAAATGCTGGCCAACTATCGTACTATGCAGCAGCGCGGCGTCTCCGCGGCCGAACTGAGTAACGCCCGTGAAACGACAGCCCGCGGAATGGAGATGGTTCTGACCGCCTGCCAGAAGCAGATTGATAATCTGCACCGCGAAAACATGCTGGATATTTCCACGGATATCGATGTGCTTGAGCAAATGCTCAAAGCCGATGGATATATGGATACCGGTTTTACCGCTCCCCGGACAGCTGCTGAAGCACAGATGCGCGCTACGTCGGTCCCTGTTATGAATTTTTCAGAGTCTTCCTGTAAGAAGCAGCAGGATCCCGCGTCACAGTCTTACCAGAATCAGTAAAGGAGGAACCCTGCCATGTCTGAATTCACACCCACCCCCGCTCCCCAGCTGACATTGACGCCCGAACTGAATACTCCGTCCGCCCCCACTGCCAGCATCCAGCAGGCAGCACCCTCCGTATCAGAGCCGGAAAAGGCTCCCATGCTTGACGACAGCCAGTTGACTGATGCCGAGCGGAAAGCGATCGAAGAATTCATCACCAAGATCGATGTAACAAATCCCGATCACGTGCTGCTCTTCGGTGCTGACGCTCAAAAGCGGATCTCCGATTTTTCCGAAACCGCGTTGAATGCTGTTAAAACGCAGGATACCGGTGAAGTCGGCAATATGCTGGTCAGCTTGGTGGCCGAGCTCAAAGGTTTTGAGCGCGATACCGAGGAACCGAAGGGATTGAAAAAGCTTTTCAGCAAAGCCGAAGACAAGGCCACCCGAATGAAGGCACGCTACAGCAAGGTGTCCGTCAATGTCGAGAATATCGCCGGATCTCTTGAAGGGTATCAGGCCCAGCTGTTGAAGGACGTTGCCATGTTTGACCGTCTGTACGATCAGAACACGGAATATTTCCGCCAGTTGACGCTCTATATTATCGCCGGCGACAAAAAGCTGACCCAGATCCGTGAAAAAGATCTGAAAGAGTTGATGGATAAAGCAGCTCAGAGCGGCGACGCCATGGATGCCCAAAAAGCCAACGATCTGGCTGCTCAATGCGACCGTTTTGAAAAGAAGCTCTACGATCTGAAGCTGACACGTCAGGTTTCCATGCAGATGGCGCCACAGATCCGCCTGCTTCAGAATAATGACAGTCTTCTTGTTGAACGCATTCAATCCACGCTTGCCAACACGCTTCCCCTTTGGAAGAGCCAGATGGTTCTCGCGCTCGGTCTGCAGCATTCCCAGGAAGCCCTGCAGGCGCAGACCGCAGTAACGGATATGACCAATGAACTTCTGAAGAAAAACGCGGAAGCGCTCAAGATCGGTACCATCGAGACTGCGAAGGCGTCCGAACGCGGGATCATCGATATCGAAACCCTGGTTCAGACCAACCAGTCCCTGATCGACACCATCAACGAAGTAATGGACATTCAGGCACAGGGGCATGCCAAACGGATCGAAGCCGAGAAGACACTCTTCTCCATGGAAGCTGAACTGAAGAAAAAACTTCTTTCACAGAATCTCTGATTTTGATGATTGACCGACCCGGCAGTCCTTCCTGTCTGCCGGGTCCTTTTCCATCAGGAGAAGAAAGGGGGTTCCATGCGCGTCATCGGTCTCACAGGCAGTATCGCCTGCGGTAAATCCACGGTCAGCGACTGGTTGAAAAAGCAGCCGGACGTCCGGGTGATTGACGGTGATCTTCTTTCCAAAGAACTCACCGCCCCCGGAGGTGAAGCTCTTCCCGCGATCCGTGAAACATTCGGCGACGGGGTCTTTACCGCCGACGGTAAACTCGCGCGGCGCAGATTATCCTCCTTAGTCTTTTCGGACGAACAGGCCAGGCAGCGTCTGGATCGTCTGATGGCTCCGCTGTTGTCCCGTCTGACGCACGAGCGTCTGGCCGAAGCGGAAAAAGACGGAATCCTGCTATGCTTTCTGGATTATCCGCTTTTGTTTGAAAAGGGATACGATTCGTTATGTGATACTGTCTGGTGCGTATATCTTCCCCCGCAGATTCAGTTGGAGCGTTTGATGGCCCGTGACGGGCTTTCCCGCGAAGAAGCGCTCGACAGAATGAATGCCGTTCTTTCCTCGGACGAAAAAGCGGCCCGAAGTCAGGTGATCATCAACAATGCAGGCTTCTGGTCGGAAACAGAAGCGCAGCTTCCGTCTCTTCTGGGCCGTGAGCGTAATGCGGTTCTCCGTTCCGTCAGTCATGCTCCGAAAGTTGCAGTAACACCCGCCGCGGTTCAGGATGTTTCTCCTGTTCAGAAAAACGATCTGTCCGTGGACCCGCCCGGAATCATGGAACGTCCGTCTGCGGCGCGCAAAGGGATACCGAGACAGAAAATCGTCTGGCGGCTTCCCCGCCCGCTGACTGTCGCGCTCTGTGCAACCGCCATTATTGTGCTTTGCATCTTTACCGCGGATTGCCTGATGCAGGCATATTTGAAAAAACAAGCGGATCTTCATGAATCCGAATACCGTGCGATCCTGAACGAATATCCCCTGGAATGTGAGGAACTGATCCGGAAATACGCGTCGGAGTATAATCTGGAACCCGCCTTTGTCACTGCGATCATCCGGAATGAAAGTTCTTTCCAGCCCCGTGCGGAATCTTCGGTTGGCGCGCGCGGTCTGATGCAGCTTATGCCGGATACCGCCGAATGGATCGCTCACAAGCTGAAAATCAATTCCTGGTCATTTGACCGGATGTGGGATCCCGAGAGCAATATCCGTTTCGGATGCTGGTATCTGAATTATCTCTCTTCTCTGTTCCGCGGCGATCCCGTCTGTATCTCATGCGCTTATCACGCCGGGCAGGGAGAGATCACCTCCTGGTTATCAGACAGACGGTACAGTGATGACGGGATAACACTTCCGCTGGATCGTCTGCCGGACGGTCCGACCAAACAATACGCAGGGAGGGTCACAAAAGCCTATGGCATCTATAAAACGCTCTATTTTACGGACAGCAGTCCTGCTGACAGCCCTCTTTCTCGGCCTGACTGAGTCCTTCTCTGCGTATGCTTCCAATGTCGGCAATACGCTGACAGTCGGTATTCAAAGCACAAAAACCATGACCGTCCGTCCGCTTGAACCGCAGGAAAAAGATCTGCTCTCTGTATATGATCTGGTTTATGAAAGCCTGCTGTATATTGACGATGATTATGTTCCGCAGGGAAAACTGGCTCAGAGCTGGGAGCAGTCAAACAACGGAAAGGTCTGGACCTTTCATCTTCGTCCCGACGTCACATTTTCTGACGGAACGTCGCTGACCGCGCAGGATGTTGTCGCTTCCGCACAGTATATACTTGACCGCGCCAATGACGAGAATACGGCAGATCAGGGATTCTATTCCAACCTGAAGTATTTCGTTTCTTCCGTAAGCGCCACAGATGAAAAAACCGTTGTGTTCAAAGCGAAGCGCAAATACTTCGGAATCCTGTATGAAATGACCTTCCCTGTCGTTCCTGCAGACCGTGTCACCTCTGACAATCCTCCCGGAACAGGACCCTATATGATCGATTTTGATCATTTTACTCCCGGCGGATATATCTATCTGAACGCAAATCCCAATTGGTGGCAGGCCCAGCCTGTGACCCGCGAGATTTCCTTCGCGCTTCATGATACACAGAAAGCAGTTGTAGACAGTTACGAGTATGCCCGTGTGGATACTGTCTTTACCCGTTCACTGGCAGGCGCGCAGTACAAATCCGGGACATCCTCCCTTGTCATGAGTTACCGGACCAATCAGCTGGAGTGTCTGCTCATGAACAGCCGCTCTTCCGAACTCACAAAAGAAGTCAGAACAGCGATCCGCTGCGCGATTGATATCGATAAAATCATTTCCAATGTTTATTCCGGCCTGGTCACACGGACCGATCTTCCGTTCTATCCGGGAACCTGGACATATAACGACGGGCTTTCCTCCTATTTTGAGTATAACCAGGATCGCGCCCGCACGCTTCTGGAGGAGGCCGGCTGGAGCGATTCGGATGAGGACGGTATCCTTGACCGTATGACCGACGAAGGGAAACTGGCCAAACTCCATCTTCGGTTTTACGTATATGAGGAACCGGAGAACGACGTCCGTGTGGAAGCTGCCAATATCATCGCCGATCAATTGAGCGAAGTAGGTATTTCCGTTACGGTCGAAGCTATGACTCTGGCCAACGTAAAGGAAAAACTTTCCGCGGGTTCATATGATCTTGCTTTGGTTTCCTATGCCATGGATGTCTGTCCGGATCCCGGATTCATGCTGATGCGCGGCAACACCGGAAATTATACTAGATACGCGAGCGACCGGATGACGGAATATTTTGAAGATCTCCGGACGCAGACTACACAGGAAGGTTACCGTGAAAGCCTGATGAAGATTCAGGCCCTGTACGCGGAAGATTGCCCCTTCATATGCCTGTATTACCGGATGGGCTATATTTTGACCCGCTATATGTTCACAACCGCGCGTGATGTCCGCGAATATGAATTGCTTCGCGGTATCGAAAGCTTCAACCCGTGAAAGGAGACTTCCAAATGGACTGGATTGAATTGATCGTTCACACTACATCCGCGGGATCGGATCCCGTTTCAGATCTGTTCACTTCACTCGGTGCCGCCGGTACCATGGTGGAAGACAGGGCGGATATTCCCGATCCGTCTGCGCCAAACGGCATATGGGAAATTATAGATCCCGCCCTGATCGACAGTATGCCGGAGGATGTGCTGGTCCACGCCTGGCTGGAACCGGACGAATCTTTTCCGCAGACGCTTGAGCGTCTGCGGGCTGGCCTGGACGGGCTTCGCATGTCCGGCGCCGGCTACGGCACGCTTCGGTTGGACACGCAAAAGATCGCCGGTGAAAACTGGGCCGATTCCTGGAAAAAGTTCTATAAGCCCTTCCGCGCCGGAAAACATATTGTTATCAAGCCTTCCTGGGAATCATTCGAAGCAGGACCGGAAGATAAGATCATAGAGATTGATCCCGGTATGGCCTTTGGAAGCGGCACTCACGAAACCACCGGTATGTGCATGGCGCTTCTGGAAGAAAATATCACAGGCGGAGAAACCGTCATTGATGTCGGCACCGGGAGCGGGATCCTTGCGATCGGAGCCGCGATGACGGGCGCCGGCGATATTCTGGCGATCGATATTGATCCTGACGCGTGTCGGGTCGCGAAAGAAAACGTCCTTCATAACGGGGTTGCTGATAAAGTCCGTGTGCAGGAAGGAAACCTTCTGGATCACGTGGAGGAAACATGTGATATCTGTGTCGCCAACATTATCGCAGATGTTATCCTTTTCTTCGCGCGTCCGCTGCTTTCTCATATCCGCCCCGGCGGACTTTTCATCTGTTCCGGAATCGTAGCGGAGCGTGGGGCGGATGTCCGTACCGCGCTTCTGGATGCCGGATATGACATTCTGCAGGAAGAACACAAAGGCGAATGGGTGGCATTCCTGTCCCGGAGGAACGCATAATGCACCGGTTTTATGCTGAGCAGACTGACGAGGGGGTTTTCCTTTCACCCGAAGATTCACACCATGCGCTCCGGGTCCTTCGTCTTCACACCGGAAGCAGGATCGAAGCCTTTCTGTCCGGAGAACGTTGGTCTGCTGTCCTGTCCGATGTTAATGAAAGCAGAATCCGTCTGCAGCTTTGTTCTTCCCTTCCCTCCACGGAGTCCCGCCTGCGCGTAACACTTTTCCAGGGTCTTCCCAAAGCCGATAAAATGGAAATGATCGTCCAGAAAGCTACAGAGCTCGGAGTCGATCGCATCGTTCCCGTACGGATGAGCCGATGCGTTATCCGTCTGGATGACCGTGAAGCCGGTAAAAAAGTCGAGCGCTGGCAGAAAATCGTCCGTGAAGCCTGCAAACAATCCGGACGTTCTCAGATCCCCGAAGTTACATACCCGGTTTCTTTGAATGAGCTCTGTCAGTTATTACAGTCTCTCGAAGCTTCTGTTGTTCCCTGGGAGGATGCAGATGTCCTCGGACCGGCCGGATTTACCGCGTCACATACCGGTATTTCCTCTCTGGGCATTGTAATCGGGCCGGAAGGCGGGATCGATCCCGATGAGATCCGTCAGATGGAATCCTCCGGATGCGTTCCTGTGACTCTCGGTCCGCGGATTCTGCGGACCGAAACCGCAGGCCTCGCCGCTATCAGCGCAATCATGGCACTTTATGGCGAAATGGAGGTGGTTTGATGCCTTCAATCGCTTTTCACACATTGGGATGTAAAGTCAATCAGTATGATACGCAGGCAATGCTTGAACTGTTTTCGGACGCAGGCTGGGAAATCGTTCCTTTTTCCGGAAATGCAGACGTCTATGTGTTAAATACCTGTACGGTCACAGGAACCGGCGATAAGAAATCGCTCCAGCTTGCCCGTCACCTGAAACGGATCCACCCGGCCAGCAAACTGATCCTCTGCGGCTGTCTGGCGCAGAAAAAGGGAGACGCACTCCTGGATACAGGGGCTGATCTGATTCTCGGAACAAAGCGCCGCGGTGACGTGGTGTCTTTGCTTGAACAGGTCCTGTCCGACGGGATCCCCCGTTGTGCGGTGGAACCGTTCTCAGAAAACGAACCGTTCGAATCCCTGTGCATATCCTCCCAGACAGAGCATACCCGTGCGACCCTGAAGATTCAGGAGGGCTGCAATAACCATTGTACTTACTGCATCATTCCATCCGTACGGGGACCGATCCGTTCACGGCTTCCGGAAGATATTTCAGCCGAAACTGAACGGCTGATCCGCGCCGGTTTTACAGAGATCGTCATTACGGGGATCCATCTGGCTTCTTACGGTAAAGACCTTCCGGGGCGTTCGCTGTCTCTGACAGACGCCATCAATGCGGTCCAGCAGATCCACGGTGTCCGTCGGATCCGTCTGGGCTCTCTTGAACCTGTGGCAGCGACAGATGCGTTTGCCGATTTTCTCGCCCGGATACCGCAGATCTGTCCGCAATTTCATCTGGCCTTACAATCCGGAAGTGACGCTGTTCTGGCCCGGATGAAACGAAGATATAATACGCGGCAGTATCTTGAATCTGTGGATCGTCTTCGGCTCCGTTTCCCTGATGCAGCTTTTACCACTGACATTCTGACAGGTTTCCCCGGAGAAACAGAAAAAGAGTTTGAAGAAACAGCCGCCATGATCGAGCGGGTAGGTTATGCCCGCATTCACGTCTTTCCGTACTCTCCCCGTGAAGATACGCCGGCAGCGTCCATGCCGGATCAGTTAACCGCGGCGGAAAAAGAAGACCGCGCCCGCAAACTGATCGCGCTCGGAAACCGGGTCAGTCATCGTTATCTGGAAAAATGGATCGGACGGGACGTTGAAATCATCCCGGAGGAAAAAATCAACGGTTGCTGGGAAGGATACACTCCGGAGTATATCCGGGTAACACTTCATCCCGAAGCCGTTTGCAGGAACGGACAGCCTGTATGTG
Source organism: uncultured Clostridia bacterium (assembly GCA_937906775.1). Classification (GTDB taxonomy): domain Bacteria; phylum Bacillota; class Clostridia; order Christensenellales; family Aristaeellaceae; genus Aristaeella. The sequence continues at coordinate 4,438 of CALCUD010000029.1, read as the reverse complement.
TCCGTCTTGAATCGCTGACCTCCCGCGGTATGCGCGGGATCATATTGGATAAAGGAGTGTAACGCAAATGGAAAACTGTCTCTTCTGCAGGATCGTCTCCGGTGAGATTCCCTCCAACAAGGTTTATGAAGATGATTTCGTCTATGCTTTCCGGGATATCAATCCGCAGGCTCCCGTTCACATTCTGGTCGTCCCGAAAAAGCATGTTGGTTCTGTCGCGGAAGTTGATCAAATCACTGATACTGAACTTGCCGCCTGTTTACGCGCGGTTCGCCTGATTGCGATTCAGGAGGGACTGACGAACGGATATCGGGTTGTTTCCAACTGCGGTCCAGACGCATGTCAGTCTGTTCAGCATCTGCATTTCCATATTCTCGGCGGCCGTCCCATGGAGGACAGAATGGCCTGACCATTATAAGCAGACCGTCGCGAATTCCTTTTCCCGTAATCAGCCTTCCGGGGAATTCGAAAAAAAAGATTGACGGACATGATGGAGTACTGTATAATGACGATACGGTTTTGCCGTCTGTTTTTACTGTCGGCATTTCCTTGATTGAGCGAGGGGAGGGATAACAGTGTCCGAGGTTCGTGTCCGCGAAGGTGAGTCCCTGGAAGGAGCGCTCAAACGTTTCAAGCGGCAGTGCGCCCGCAGTGGCGTGCTTCAGGAAGTTCGTAAGCGTGAACATTACGAAAAACCCAGCGTCAAGCGCAAGAAGAAGGCCGAAGCCGCCCGTAAGCGCAAGTGGTAATGTCTTCAAAAAATCCCCTTCCCATTCCGGGAAGGGTTTTTTTATAAACACATTGTCTCTTTAACGATTTTTCCCTTTGGTCCCTTGAAAATCAACATTCCATCTGTTATAATCTCATCAGCATCTATAGAAAAGAGGATGTCATGGTCTACTGTTTCCAGTTGTTTATGCATGCCAATATTCGTTATCGTGAAGCTGTCAGCCGTCTCGCACGTTGTGAGCTTCTTTCCGTATTGAATGCCTTCGGCATCGAAACGGATATTTCTCAGGTCAACCTTGGCGGTGCTTCTTTTCTCTGCTTCGATTCGCGTGATTTGAAAGGTCCGGAACTTTCCTGTCTGTCCAGATCCGGCTTTTTCTCTTTTTTTGCTGCCCGCGAAGGTCCGTTGCTCCGTCCTCTTGATTTTCCTCCCGCGGGTTATTTTCAGGAAGATCTTCCCGAAGTATTGAAATACAAAGGAAAGACCTCCGTCCCCTTCACGCGGATGATGATAAACACAGCGCTTTCCTTAACACCGTATCATTCATCTTCCGAATCGGTGACGGTCATGGATCCCCTTTGCGGAAAAGCGACAACGTGCTTCTGTGCCCTTCAGTCCGGAATGAACGCCGTCGGACTGGACGCTGACAAAAAAGATATTTCCGAAGCAAAATCCTATTTTCTCCGCTATCTGAAATATCACCAGTTGAAACATTCAGTCAGCGAACGAAGCGAAACCGTTGCCGGACGCGCTCTTCCTGTTTCCGTTATCCGGACAGCTGACACGAAGGCGCATTACCTTGCCGGCGAAACGCGGTCTCTGACGCTGGCTTGCGGGGATGCCTCGCTTGCTCCCGCGCTGGCTCGGGGAAATCCGGTTCATGTCATTGTTGCCGATCTCCCCTACGGTATTCAGCACGCGCCGCAAAACGGCGCCAAATGTGAAAGCTTCCTTCATTTGCTCGACCGCGTTCTCCCGTTCTGGAAAAGCTGTCTCGTATCCGGAGGAGCAATCGCCCTGAGTTTCAACACCTTTACACTGTCAACCGATCAGGTCAGAAACGCGTTGTCCCGTGCGGGATTCCGGCCGTGTGAAGGTGCTTCCTATATCAATCTTTCCCACGAAGTGGAACAAGCCGTTACCCGCGATGTTGTTTTCGCGCGGAACTGTTGAAGGAGGATTCCTGATTTATGACATGCGACGAACTGAAATCAATGACGATTCTGCAACTCAGAAAGCTTGCCAGGGAAAATAGTATTGTCCTTGGCGCCGGTGTGGATAAAGCAATGATCGTCGAGAAAATTGCGAAAGTTCTGTCCGATGGAGAAACGGAAGATGCCCTGACTTCTGTCACATCCCGTCCGGCAGCCGGACCGGTTCAGGCCGATCCGTCCGTACAGCCCGCAGATCAGCCATCTGTGCCTGCTTCACCGCGCTTCAACGGCCGCCCTGCATATCAGGCTGCTCCTTCCTATTCTTCCTCCCGCAGCTACTGGCAGGGGAATTCTGTTTCCAGCCGTCCTGTCACACCTGAACCGCAGCGTGTGCAGCCGACACGTCCCGGAACCGGTTTGCCCCGTTTCGGCCCCGCGCCGAGAACTCCTGCAGCCGCTCCGGCGGCGCCGCATATCAATACAGTTTCCGCAAAGAATCCTTTTTCTCAGGAGCAGCCTGCCGCTCCCGCGCAGTCTCCTGCTCCTCAGCCAACCGCACCCGCCTTCCGTCCTGCGGTTTCTCCTCTGCCCGACCATCGGATCGGTTTTTCCGGAAATGGCGGGTTTGGTCCGCAGTCTCAGGCCGGATTCAGCTCATCGGCTTATCCGTCTTCTTCCCGTGCGGCAGATCCTTTTGCCGCTGTTTCCTCGCCGGATTTCGGGGGGATTACTGCTCCGTCGCTGGAGGAATTACTGGCTTCCGGAGATTACGAAGAAGGAAGCGGAGTCCTCGAACTCCATCCGAACGGATACGGTTTTCTCCGTTCCGCCAATTATACCCCGTCATCCAGGGATATTTATGTATCCATGGCGCAGATCCGGCGTTTCGGTCTCCGTACGGGCGATCTGATCACCGGCAAAGTGCGTCCCCAGCATGAAGGCGATAAATACGCCGCGATGCTCTATATTGACACCGTCAACGGAGTCCACGAGGAAGAAGCTTTCCAGCGCCCGTCCTTTGACGATCTGACCCCTGTTTATCCTTCCCGGCGAATGTCATTGGAATATGCCGGGGGAAATTCTCTTGTTTCCATGCGGCTGGTCGATCTGATCGCGCCTCTGGGATTCGGGCAGCGCGGTTTGATCCTTTGCCCTCCAGACACGGGAAAGCGTGCTCTCCTCGCGGATTATGCCCGCGTAATAACATCAAATTACCCGGATGTGAATGTTCTGGTTCTTCTGATCGACACGACTCCTGAAGATGCGACCATGTTCCGGGAGTCTGTTCCCTGCCCTGTCCTCGCGTCCACTTTTGATCAGGCGCCTGAAGCGCATCTTCGCCTTTCTGAAATGGTTATGGAGCGCGCCATGCGTCTTGTTGAACAGAAAAAAGATGTTGTCCTTCTGGTTGACAGTTTGACCCGTCTGGCAAAAATCTATACAACGGCTGCGGTTCAGCAGGGTCGTAGTGTTCCCGGAATGGTTAATCCTGCTTCACTGTTCCGTGCCAAACGGCTTTTCGGATCTGCAAGAGCCTGTAAAGAGGGCGGCAGTCTTACGGTCATCGCCGCAATGGATGTTCAAACCGGCTCCAAGGTCGATGATTCCGTAGTTGAGGAATTCAAAGGTACCGCAAACATGGAACTGACCATGGATCGCTCGGTCGCCCGTGCGCAGATTGTTCCCTCGTTGAATCTGCAGATGAGTTTCACGAAAAACGCTGACATTCTTCTGGACGACCGTCAAAAGGAAGGCCTTGCTCTGATTCGTCAGATGCTCGGTTCGACCTCATCCGTTGTCGCTATTCCGCAGCTGACCTCCATGATGGAAAAAACAGCCAATAATCAGGAACTTCTCCTGAAGATGAAAGACTGGTTTGCTCTGATGAACCGCTGATCTGTAACTGAATACCAAAGGCGGAAGCGTATTTGCTTCCGCCTTGCTTCATGTTCATTCCGGATCGTTCGGATCCGGAGCGTCCGCTGAACTCATTGTATCCGTATCCAGTCGCTGTCTTTTGACCATTTCAGCAAAAGCACCGTTTCTGTTGATCAGTTCTTCATACGTTCCGTCTTCAAGAATCCGTCCTTTCTCCAGATACACGATCCGGTCGCAGTGCCGGATCGTGCTGAGGCGATGCGCTACGACGATCCTGGTACATTTGAGTTCGTCCAGCGCCTCGCTGACCTTTTTCTGCGTAATATTATCCAGCGCAGAAGTGGCTTCATCAAAAATCAGGATCTTCGGTTGCGGAGCAACAGCCCGCGCGATCATCAATCTCTGTCTCTGTCCTCCGGAAATACCTCCTCCGCCTTCAGAAAGCATCGTAAACATGCCCATCGGCATCTTCCGGATATCCTCCGCTATCCCTGCAATCTCTGCGGCTTTCCAGGCGTCATCCATGGTCAGCCAGGGAGCGGACAGTGTGATATTCGAGAATATATCGCCCTGACAAAGTTTCCCCTGCTGAAGAACAACGCCGATCAGACGTCTCAGACTGCGCAGATCGATGCTCTTCAGATCCATCCCGTCATAATATACGGAACCCCTCTGC
>CALCUD010000028.1 GCA_937906775.1 uncultured Clostridia bacterium | reverse complement strand
TGCCGGAGTTCTTCGCCGCCCGGTTTAGTGCCCCGTCGCTGCGGCTCCTCTCCAGCATCATCATTTTCATCTTCCTGATCCCCTATACTGCCTCCCTGTATAACGGACTCAGCCGTCTGTTCGCGATGGCGTTCGACATTCCGTACGAAGTGTGCGTGATCGTGATGGCGGTTCTGACCGCGGTCTATGTGATCGCCGGCGGTTACATGGCTACCGCGATCAACGACTTCATTCAGGGAATCGTTATGCTGGGCGGCATTGTGGCGGTCGTGATAGCTGTTCTGAATGTAAACGGCGGCTTCATGGGATCTCTGACTGCGTTGGCTGCCGTCAGCGATCCGGAAACGGTGAACGGCACTGTTCCGGGCATTTTTGCTTCTTTCTTCGGACCGGATCCGACCAGTCTGCTGGGGGTCATGATCCTGACCAGTCTGGGTACCTGGGGTCTTCCGCAGATGGTGCAGAAGTTCTACGCGATCAAGAGTGAAAAGAATATTTCCAAGGGTATGATCATTTCCACTGCCTTTGCCATTGTGGTTGCCGGCGGCTGTTATTTCCTGGGCGGCTTCGGACGCCTGTTCATGACCGACGCCGAGCGTATCGCGCAGGGCGGGTTTGACGCGATCGTTCCGAGTATGCTTCAGACTCTCTCTCCCGTACTGATCGCTATTGTAATCGTGCTGGTTCTGAGCGCTTCCATGTCCACCCTGTCTTCTCTGGTTCTGGTTTCCAGCTCCACGCTGACGCTGGACTTCCTGAAGGATCTGAAAAAGGATAAAAAGATGGAAGAGAAGAAGCAGCTGCTGACGATGCGTGCGCTGATCGGCGTCTTCATCGCCATTTCTGTGGCGCTGGCTATTTTCCAGTACCGGAGCACGGGAAAGAACTTCATTGCGCAGATGATGGGCATTTCCTGGGGAACGCTGGCCGGAGCCTTCCTCGCGCCGTTCCTCTACGGTCTGTATTCGAAACGGGCCAATACCGCGGGATGCATGGCCAGTTTCTTCTTCTCTGTCGTTGTCATGCTCCTTGATGTTCTTTGTCCGAACGTATTCCCGGCGATCCTGCAGAGCCCCATCAATTGCGGAGCGTTCTGCATGCTGGCCGGGCTGATCATCGTACCTGCCGTCAGCCTGCTGACAAAGAAGCTGGACCAGGACTTCGTGAAAAACGTGTTCGCCTGCTATGACCGCAAGGTGACTGTTTCCGTCCGGGATACCATCGGTGACGAGGAATAATCCGGGAGAACGTATTTGAAACGGAATACTGCAGAGCAGCGGAGTCCCGGACAGGGAATCCGCTGCTTTGTGTAACCGGATGACCGGAACGGTTCCGGGAGAATAACAGGAGTTTGGATTATGTACGGAGCGATTTTAGGGGACATCGTCGGATCACCGTATGAGTTTGACAGGGGAGACAAGAAAAAAGAATTTCCGTTGTTTTCTGCGCGATCGGAATTTACGGACGACACGGTGATGACGGTTGCAGTCGCGGAAGCGCTGATGAATGCGGAAGGAAAACCGGAACAGGAAATCCGGGAGGAACTGGCCCGGTCCCTGCGCTCATGGGGGCTGAAATATCCCAATGCCGGATACGGCCTTCGTTTCATCACGTGGCTGAATGATCCGTCGGAAGGACCGTACTGCAGCTGGGGGAACGGTTCCGCCATGCGGGTGGCAGCGGCGGGGTGGCTGTATGATTCCGTGGAGGAAACGCGCAGGATCGCCCGGCTGACCGCGGAAGTGACGCATAACCATCCGGAGGGGATCAAAGGCGCGGAATCTGTGGCCTCTGTGATCCGGATGGCCCGGACCGGCTGTTCCAAGGCGGAGATCCGGATATACATCGAAACGGAATTCGGATATGATCTGTCCAGAACCTGCGATGAAATCCGCCCGGGTTATCATCATGTCGAAAGCTGCCAGGAAACCGTTCCGGAAGCGATGACAGCCTTCCTGGAAGGGCGGGACTTTGAGAATGTGATCCGGACCGCCGTATCTCTGGGCGGTGACTGCGACACGCTGACCTGCATTGCGGGCAGCATGGCGGAAGCATTCTACGGGGTTCCGGAGGAACTGATCCGGGAATGCCGGGAACGGCTTGATCCGGAACTTCTGACGGTGATCGACCGCTTCCGGCGGAAGATTCGCAATCACGGTTGATTCCGGTACGGCAGAAAGGTTTCCGGTTTGTGTTGAAAACACAGCGAAAATATGGTAAACTTCTTTTGTTGCACATGGAGTGGTATCGAAGCGGTCATAACGGCCCTGACTCGAAATCAGGTGTGGGGCAACTCACCGTGGGTTCGAATCCCACCCACTCCGCCAGACTTTTTACCGCGCGGCTTTATCTCCGCGCGGTTTATATTTCTGCCGGTAGAGCCGGCGAGAATATGCAAATGGGAGAATAACTGTAGCTCTGTGTCATCCATTTTGCCAAACGATGTATAATGTTAGAAAAAAGTCCTTCCAATCATTGTCTGCAGATTGAAAAGGCTGTATAAACGACGTATAAATTACATCATTTCATGATCAGTGAATCGGGGGTGCATCTTCGAATGCGCTGAGAAGATCATCAGAGGCTGCCTCTCTTAGTTTGAACGAACCAGACAAATAGAATAGAAAACAGAAAAAACGATAAAGAACCAGAATGAATTATAACAGATCCTGATCAGTTGGATGGAATGTTGAAGCAGTTTCGTTGAATAGGGTGGAACTGAAAAAACAGGAACAGTCAGTTCTGCTGAACCTATCGATGAAATACGGTCCGGGAGGGAAAATCATGGAAAAGATCCGGAAATCTTTTGTGGCCCTGTTGATACTGGTTTCGTCGCTGCATTGCTTTTTCTGCCTGGCTGAGGAAAAGAATACGCAATCCGTTTGGCTTGAACAGTATCTGAATGACGGATGGAAAATTGAAAGCCTTTCAGAATGCGGAGAGGCTGGCGCTGCGATCCTGAGCCGGGACGGGAAGAAACTGCTTGCGGTCAGAAAAGGGGAGATAACCGTTGAAAACGCGAAAGCAGCGGAACCGGACGGAACCACGGTGATGATGGATACGGAAGATACCCTCTTTCTTGCTCATCCGAATGGATGGAACGCGACAACTCATTATTGCTTTACCTATAACGGCATGCGCTGGCTGATGCGGGATATCCGGTTCATCGGTCCCTTTTCCTGGGAGGATGAGACCGGACATGACGCGCTGGAAGAATATGTGCTGAACGTGGATGCGGAGCAGATCAGCCCGGTTTATCTGACCGAGGATGAAAACGAGAATATCCTGTGGCAGAAGAAACTGGCCACCTATCCCAACGTGCTGACGGAGGATGACCTGGATCTTGCAGCCTGGGATCCGTGGGACAGTCCGGTATACAGTTCCGGATACAGCAATCATGAAAATAATATATCAAACGACAGTATTCGCCATCGGTTGTTTGATGCGTTGAAAGCGGGGACCTTCTTCTCTGAATATGAATACGCAGATGGCTGGATTCAGGGGGATGTGCTTCAGTTTATCGCGGACCGGTCCGATGGGCAACGGGTTCTGTTGTGTTCCAAATGGCAGGAAAATTCCGGATTGGAGTTTGTCGAAAGCACGCCTTTACCCGCAGGAACGACCATCGGGAATGAAAACTTTACGGAAAATCTGTTGATCCCGGAACTAAACGGCGGACCGTATATTCAATGCTTTGCTGACGGGACGTGGGGAGTTTCCTGTATGGTGACCCGCGACGGCGGAATGTATTTCATGGGGCAGAACTGGATCTGCGATTCAACGCCTTACCTTTGCCAGAGTGTGATCTGTTACGGAGAACATCCCTGGAGCGATATCACGGCGATTGATTGGCTTTCGCTGCCGCCGACCCTGGCGGAAGCGCAATCTCACATCGACATGTCCTGCTGGGCGATGCCGAACAACAGCAATCCGCAGGACCGCCTTCATCTGCGGGAAAAACCGGGTCAGGAAAGCCGTTCACTGGCGAAATTCTATAATGGAACACCTGTGCAAATTCTCAAAAATGGCAAGGAATGGACCAAAGTCCGGATTGGAAACATGACCGGATACATGATGACAAAATATCTTGCCATCGGAGAAGATATGAAACAGAGCCATCCGTACCTTTCCGGCAAAACGCCGAGAAACTGGCTGATCCATATGGCGCGGATGGGTGACAGGAACCGGACCAGACCGGTCTGTGTTCCGGAATTTTTCGGATACAACGTCATCGGTTTGGCGGATGGGGAATGGTGGATTGTCTGGAACGCCAATGAAAACAGCTTTGGGATGGTCCGGGACAGTGAAGTGTGGGACGGAAACGGTTGATTTATTCATATCAGGTGATTTTTCCGCGTTTTTGCGCATGGTCCGGTCTTAACAGGGATTGGAATACAAATCGGGCAATTGCCGAAGAAGCTTGATAAATGCTATAATTGCCGGGCCGGTATGGACGCCTGTCCGGCATTTGCATTGACTTCCTTCTTTGTCAGAAAATGAGCAGGAACGGAAAACAGGAAGTTGGAGAAGATAAATGGAATTCAGAGAAATGCAGATGGTAAAGGAACTGCAACAGGCTGACGAATTTCTGTTTGATACAAGGAGGTCCCTATGACAAATTTCACTGCCATTCTGTACACATCAAAGAACGGACACACCAGGCGGTATGCAGAAATGCTGGGACAAATAACCGGAAGGCCGGTGTTCGCTCTGGACCGTATTCCGGCATCTTTACCCGACGGAAGCCCTGTCATATATCTGGGGTGGATTCACGCAAGCAGTATCAAAGGTTATAAACAGGCTTCAAAACGATTTTCTGTTTCTGTCGTCTGCGGAGTAGGCTTGTGCGATACCGGAATGCAGATCGCCGAAGTGCGAAAGACCACGTCGATTCCGGATGATGTAACGCTGTTTACCCTTCAGGGCGGAATAGACCGGAACAGGCTGAAAGGAGCGGATAAACTGCTGCTTTCCATGCTGACAAAAGGATTGGAATCGGCAAAGAACCGTTCGGAACAGGATGAGCGTATGCTCGAATTACTGAAATGCGATACAGACTTTGTTTCCGCAGACAATTTACGGGAACTGCTGGAATTCATTGGCGCCTGAAAACGATGAAGCAGCATGGGGTATACCGTTAATCAAAAATATTCCCTTCGGGGGTTGACACGTGCATGCCTGCAGAGTATACTCACCGCAATATCACGAAGGGGGAGAGAAGACATGCGGATGTATCTGAACGCAGAAGTGAACGGCGCCAATTGCCAGTCCGTCAAGTATAACGGTCTGTATGATGCGTATTCTCTCAGAACCCCGCGGTAAATCATATCAACCGGATAGACAGACCGCTTGTTCTGAGAGATCGGAGCAGGCGGTTTTTCTGTTTGACGGAAAAGGAGGCGGAAAGCAATGGTAAGATTCGCGACGGAACAGGATCTGACCCGGGTGAATGAACTGAGAAAAACAGTGAACGATCTTCACGTTCAGGGTCGGCCGGATATCTTCAAGCCGGGCTTTTGTGAAGAATTGCAGGATCACGCGGCGAACTATCTGATCTGGGAAAACAATGACATTATTCTGTGCGAGCGGAACGGAAAGATTGCCGGCTATGCGATGGTTGACTACATCGACAAACCGGAAAACGCATACAATCTGGCGCGGAGGTTCTACCATATCGCGGAGATCGGCGTGGATCCGGAAACGCGCAGGCAGGGTGTTGCTTCTGAAATGATGGCTTTCATGAAGAAGGAGGCAAAACGCCGCGGATTTGACCGGATCGAACTGGATATGTGGGAATTCAATGACGCTCTGAAATTCTACGAAGCTATCGGCTTCAGAACCTACAGGAGGTATATGGACTGTGTACTTGAAGATTCTTGAACCTGCGGACGCGGACAGCGTATGGGAATATCTTTCTTCCATCCCGGAGGATGAAAACGGGTTCATCAACAATCTGGCCGGACTGGACCGCGAAGCGATCACAGAGAAACTCGGCAGGCTGGAAGGCATCCGGGACGGAACGGCTCTGCCGGACGGATATGTACCGGAAACCTTTTATATCCTCTGGAATGAGGAAGGAATCCCGGTCGGACAGTTCAGGCTCCGTCACCATCTGTGCGATTCGTTACGGGAGGGAGCCGGCCATATCGGTTATTCCGTTCGCAAGGAGTACCGGGGGAAGGGTTACGGCACCGAAGGACTGAGACTATTGCTGAAAGAAGCGGAAAATATCGTTCCGGAGTCCGAAGCCTGGTTGCGGGTCCTGAAGAGCAATGAAGCCTCGCTGAAGGTCATGCTGAAAAACGGCGCGCGGATCGTCGGGGAGGACGAGGATCACTGGCTGACCCGGATCCCGCTGCGTACCGGAGACAGGAAACCGCTTTTTTCCTCGGAGCGGATCGATTTTGTCCGGGTTACCCCTGAACTGGTCGATCAGTATCTGACCATGCTCAACGATCCGGAATGCTGCATCGATATCCGGAATGAGGTTATGACCTATACCCGGGCGCAGGAACTGCTCTGGGTGGAGAAGAACCGTAACGCAACGGACACGCTGTTTTCCATGATCGAAAAAGGAACCGGGAAGTTTATCGGAAATATTGAACTTTTTCACAAAGAGGGAACGCGGGCGACTCTCGGCATCTGCCTGACGCCGGAGATGCAGAACCGGCATTTCGGAACGGAATCGATCAGAAGGCTGCTGAAATACGCATCTGAAGAAGCCGGCTTCAGGGAGATCCTTCTGGATGTGTTTTCCTTCAATAAACGCGCGATCCGGTGTTATGAGAATATCGGATTTATCCGGACCGGTGAAACGCCGATGAGCGCCCCGGACGGGGCGCTCATGACAGAGATCCATATGAAGATCGGTCTGTAAACAGGACGGATCACGAAATTACGGAACGATATTGATATTCTCCCAGATGGCGCCCTCGGGAAGCATGAAAATCTTGCGGACAGGGGCGCCTTCTTTGTTATATTCCCATTGGATCTCGGAATAGCCCTGCGTGCCGGCAATGATATTGCCCTGGTCATCCATGGATTTTTCGGAGACAACCTGACCGGCTTCGTTATATTCATAAACCTGTTGGAATATTCCGTTCGAGGTGACCGTTGGACGGCCTTCCGGGTCAAGGAATGTTTTCCTCCGGAGAAGGTTATCCTCTGACCATTCGCAGACGACCGTCGCATATCCGTCGCGGCAGAGCACGGGCAGCCCGTCGGCCCCGAAATAGGAGAGGATCAGCGTGTTGCCGTTGGCATCATAGGAGCGCTCGATGGCAAAGTAACAATCTTCCATCAGGACTGCGGCACCGTCGGTCCCGTAGTATTCCTGACGCACGGCGCGACCTTCCGCGTCGCAGACGCGGTGAAGCTCGGCGTATCCGGATTCGCACAACGTGGGTGCTCCGACTTTGTCAAAATACCGGATGCGCACGGTGTTCCCGGACGCGTCATAGGTTTTTTCCGTGCGGCAGACAGAACCGTGCAGCGCCAGAGGCGAATCATCCGCGTCGAAATAGCTGGTGAGGCGGACGGTGTTGTTATCACTGTACTGGTACCGGATGCAGGAATAACCGTAAGGTCCGAGGACCCGGTTCATTGCTTCGTCATAGAAAGCGATGGATATCGGCAGGTCTTCGGCATACTCAATGATCCGGACGGCATATCCGTCAGCCGAGCAGATCAGGTTGCCTTCCAGATCGAGATATTCGGTACGGAGATAATTGTCGCCGTATTCTGTGCGGAGAGAAGAGAAACCGCGGGATTCGGACACAACGGCGTTCCCTTCGCTGTCGGACCAGGTCTGCAGCGTGATCCGCCCGTCCTCGTCGGTTTCGCTGAGAAGCTGAAGTACCGTGCTTTCCGCCCGCACCTGAGCGAAAGAGACGGCTACCATAAGAACAATACACAAAACCGCGATACGCTTCATGCGGGCATCCTCCGAATCTGTTCAATTAACGTCCCGAATAAATTGATTGTAGCATGCGAACATAAAAAAAGCAAGGAACGAAACAGCGAAAGCGGTATAATATCACAGGCCGGCAAAAAGAGCATGCGGCCTGAAAGAGGGAGATGGAAACCATGGTCATCCTGGTCGGAGGAAGCAGTCATGTCGGGAAAACCCTGATCGCGCAGAGACTGATGGAGCATTACAAATTCCCTTATCTGTCACTGGACCATCTGAAAATGGGATTCATCCGCTCCGGAACAATGGACCTGGACGTGGAGGACGATCTGCGGACGCGGTACCGGATGTGGCCCTTTGTCGCGGAAATCGTGAAGACCGTGATCGAAAACGGGCAGAATCTGATTGTGGAGGGATGCTACATTCCGGGTGAATGGACCGAAGCTTTTACGGAAGAGTATCTGCGTCAGATCCGGTGCGTTTTTATCGTCATGAGCGAAGAATACCTGCGGACGCGGATGGACGATGTCGTCCGGCATGCCGACGCGATCGAAAAGCGGGGAAACGATGAAGTCGATCCGGAACGTCTGATCCGCTGCAGCATGAATTTTAAAGCGGACTGCGTCAGAAACGGGATCCCGATGATCGAGATCGACGGGGAATATGATCTCCGGGACATTCTGGACAGGGCGATCCGGCTGATCGGGAAGGGGAACGGTGAAATCTGATGAGAGAGACCGACGGGGAACTTTGGGATACGCTCAGCCCGGAGGAGAAAAAAAGAAAACTGTATGAGAACCAGCGCGCGCTGCTGGATGAATTTCTGGAGAAAGGCGCGATTTCACGCGCTCAGTATGAAAAAAGTCTGGGAGACCTGACTGAAAAAATGGGAATGGGCTGAGGAACGGTGAACAGATGAAATTTCAGCGGGCTTTCGGGAGAGAAAGCCCGTTTTTTCTTTGCGCGGCGCCTCAAAATGATGTATACTGTTTAATGGGAAACGATAAACATTCGGGAGGCAGAAACATGATTGCTCAGAACCCGCCTATGGGCTGGAACAGCTGGGATTGCTACGGCGCCGCGGTAACCGAGGACACGGTATGGAAAAACGCGGAATACATGGCGAAATATCTGAAGCCGTTCGGCTGGGAATACATCGTCGTGGATATCGAATGGTATCAGCCGACAGCCGTCAACCATGAGTATGAACCGTTTTCCGAGCTCCGGATGGATGATTACGGCCGGCTGCTTCCGGCGGAAAACCGTTTTCCGAGCGCGAAGGGGAACGCCGGATTCCGACCGCTGGCCGATTATATTCATTCTCTGGGGCTGAAATTCGGGATCCATATCATGCGCGGCCTGCCGCGTATGGCAGCGCACAGACATCTGCCGGTGGCCGGAAGCGATATCCGCTGTCATGAGATCGCGAATCCTGCCTCTGTATGCGCCTGGAATCCCGACATGTACGGTCTTCGGTGCGATCTTCCCGGAGCGCGGGACTATTATGACAGCATTTTCCGTTTATATGCAGAGTGGGGTGTGGATTATGTCAAGTGCGACGATATTGCACGGGAATATCCTCAATGCGCACGGGAAATCGAGCTGATCTCCGAAGCCTCGCGAAGCTGCGGAAGGGATATCGTTCTGAGCCTGAGCCCGGGACCGGCGCCGCTGGAGCAGGCGGAACATGTGAAGAAGTATGCGAATCTATGGAGGATCACTGACGATTTCTGGGACGACTGGCGTTTGCTGAAGGGCATGTTCGAGCGGGAGGAAAAATGGTGTATTCATGCGGGACCCGGACACTGGCCGGACGCGGATATGCTTCCGGTCGGCGCGCTTCGCCAGTGTGAGGATCCGGACGGCTGGACACGCTTTTCCGAAGGTGAGCAGCGGGTGATGATGAGCCTGTGGTGCATGGCCCGCAGCCCGATGATGATCGGGGGCGAAATGACAAAAAACGATCCGTTTACCCTTAAACTTCTGACCAATGCAGGGATCCTGGAGATCGAAAAGAATACCTCGGGAGGACGCCCACTCCGGAACAGCGACGCGGAAAGCGTCTGGATCGCCCCGAAAAAGGACGGCACGGGAACTTACGCCGCGCTGTTCAACCTGAGCGATGAGGAACGGCGGATCAGGGTTTCCGAAACGGAACTGGAAACGCATGTAACTGACGTTACAGAGCTTTGGAGCGGAAAAACAGGAGCAGCGGAAGGGGAAATCAATGAACTCATTCCGCCACACGATGTGAAAGTATTCCGGATTGAAAGGGCAGCCCAATGAAACTTACCGCCGGAGTGGTTGCGATGAAAAGATTGCTGATCGGGTTGGCGCTTACGGTATTGCTCATGCTTGCCGCCACGGCAGGCGCGGAGGTTACGCTCCTGTTTACTCCTGACAATCCCCGCGTCGGGGATACTGTCGATGTGACGGTGCAGGCCGGAACAGGTGCAAAGTCTGTGATATACGATCTGTCCGTCCCGGATAAACACGTGTTTGCCGGGAAGGAGGACACCCATTTCAAGGCGGCTTTCCGGCCAAGGACGGAAGCGGATTACACGCTGAAGGTCACCGTTGTCTATGAAGACAGGAGCAGGGAAGAGGCGGCGGTCACCGTTCCGGTCCGCGGCCGGGCTGAAACGCAGGAAGGGCCTGATGTGATCTACAGCCAGAAGGACGGCTGGTGGAAGGATAAATCCTATGGAAAGTCCAGCCTGGAGAAAGCGGGCTGCGCGATCTTCACGCTGAGCCACGCGGTACAGCGGCTGGGATTTACAGGAAACGATCTGCTGCCCGAAACGCTGGGAGTAACCTATTCGGGCTGTCTGGTCCAGGGCGGAACCGCCAATGAACGTTTGCTGACGCGAGCCGGGACGGTCTATGATTTTACCACCCAGGATGAATTGATCGAATCCAAAGCGGAGATCGCCGATAACCTGCGGGAAGGAAATCTTTTCTCCTTTTCCGTTGTGATCGGGCACATCGCGCTTGGCTGCGAGCTGAGCGAGGACGGGAAAAAAGTCCGGATTGTCGATTCGGCTCCCAGCGCGACGTTTGAGCGGATCAAAAAGGGAGCAATCTGGTACCGGACGGAAGACGGCCGGTTTGCGGAAGCGAAAACTGTGGAAGAAGTACCGGGTTTCAGGTGGTTCTTCGAAACGCAGCATGCCTGCGGTCTGGAATACTGGCTGGACATCGATTATTGCGCCCGACGGGGGATCCGCCTGATTCAGCCGCGATGGCTGCATGTCATTGCGGACGGAGCGAAGGCCGCCGCGGATCTTGTTCAGTTCGGGGCTGTGAAAAGCACCGTGGATCTGAACGGTGAGGAACAGACCGTGGAAACCGCCGCCCTGGAATGGAAGACCGATGTACCGGAGAATCATCGGGTCGCAATCGTGAGCCGGAAGAAGGGCGTCATTTTCCGGGACGGCGACGGGGAAAAGGTCGAAGGATTCAAAAATATATCTGTTGGAACGGTGCTTCCTGTTCTCGCAGAGGACAGCGAACGGGTCCGGGTGATGTACCGCGGGCGGACGGGGTATCTGACCCGGGAATATGTTGAACTGGGGCCTGTCCTTTCCGGACAGGGGCTGAAAGAGGGCATCCTGAGCCTGAAAGGCAAAACAAAAGGCACCGTGACGGTCAAGATCCGTGCGGAAGCTTCGTCCAAAGCCACGGTGGCGGCCGAATGGAAGATCGGGACGGCGGTCACCGTTCTGGGAAAGGACAACGAGTTTTATCATATCGAGGCCCGCGGACAGCAGGGCTGGGTCCATCAGGATTATTTATTGATAGGAGAGTAAGCGTGAATGGGACGGAAATCGATCAAGGAGAATAAATCCATTTATCAGTTGACCCGGGAGGAACTCGGACTGACGAGGGAGAAAGCAGCCGAACTGATCCCCGGTTTTTCACCGGAAAGGATTGAAAAGCTGGAAAACGGCCGTGTGCAGATACAGCCGGAGGACGTTATGCTCATGGCTGAATATTACAAAACGCCGAAACTCCGGAATTATTACTGCTGCACAGAGTGTCCCATCGGTCAGGTATTGGCTCCCAGAATCGAGGATAAGGACTTCGTCCAGATCACAGTGGAAACAACGAACTGCCTGAATAAGCTGAATAAATACAAGGACCGCCTGCTGGAGATCTCTGAGGACAATCAGATCCGTCCGGATGAATTTGACGACTTTGTTGAGATCAAGACTATGCTGGATAAGCTGCGGCTTTCCATCGCCAATCTGAATATGTGGTTTGACGAAAAGATCGCTCTGGGTGAGATCGAGACGGACGAGAAATGAGAGAGCAGTGAACGGTGAATGTTCCGAAAAAAGGGGGATCCGTATGAAAAAGGTCATCTGTATTCTGATCGTGATACTGACATTGACGGCCGCCGCACTGGCGGATCAGGCGGTGACGCTGCCCGGAGGCTTCGCGCTGGATGTCCCGGACAACATGAACTATGACGCAGAGAAAGGGACTGACTCGGATTTCTGTTTCGCCTATGTCAGCAGCCAGCTGGAAATGGATGTATTTTCATATCCCGGAAGCGGTGAACTGCGGGATATGGTGGAAATGCTGAACGAACAGGGTGAAAACGCGGAACTGAGGAAGATCAACGGGATCGAGGCCATCTGTTTCCGCGGGAGCGATCCTGCGGACGGAACCCCCTTTATCGGGTATCTGATGAAGGGCGGGGATCAGCTGACAGAGATCGTTTTCTGGTACGCCACCCAGGAAGCGGGCGACCGGACCCGGACCATTATGGAGACCCTTCGCTGACCGAAGAAGCAAACCATCGGTGAGGTACGCGGGATGAGCTTTACGCATTTACATCTTCATACTGAATATAGCCTGCTGGACGGAGCCTGCCGGATTTCCGCACTGACGGAACGGCTGAAATCGCTCGGCATGGATTCGTGCGCCATTACCGATCACGGCGTTATGTACGGCGTGATTGACTTCTACCGGGCCTGCAAGGACGCGGGCATTAACCCCATTCTCGGCTGCGAAGTGTACGTGGCACCGGGCTCCCGGACCGACCGTGAACCGGGCAGCGGCGACGACCGTTATCATCATCTCATCTTATTGGCCGAGACCAATGAAGGCTACCAAAACCTGATAAAAATCGTATCTCAGGGCTTCAAGGACGGCTTTTATTACCGGCCCCGTGTGGATAAAGAGGTGCTTCGGGCCCACAGTAAGGGCATCATTTGCTCCTCCGCCTGTCTGGCCGGTGAGATTCAGAGCTTCATTTTGAAGGACCGCTACGAAGAAGCGAAAAAGGCGGCTTTGGAGTATCTCGAAATTTTCGGCGAGGGCAATTTCTTCCTGGAACTGCAGGACCATGGCTACGACGAGCAGAAGCTGGTGAACCAGAGCCTCGTCAGGATGCATATGGAAACGGGAATCCCGCTCATTGCCACCAATGACGTGCACTATATCAAGGCGGAG
>CALCUD010000027.1 GCA_937906775.1 uncultured Clostridia bacterium | reverse complement strand
TTGTGGATCTCGGGGACACCTGCATCGGTCATCCCGTTTTCGACTTCGCCATGATTGCCAATACCCACTTCATCATTCCTTCTGTGAATCCCACCTATGCCGGGCAATTCTTTGCGGTTGACCCGCGCGTCATGCTCCGGCTGTGGAACGATGTTTTTTCCCTTTATTTTTCGGGACTCTCACAGGAAAGGCAGAATACTGTCCGGAAGGGAATCATGGCTTTTGCCGTTCTTCGCCAGGGCCTCTCCCCGGCGGACGGGCGGGTCTTCTCCGAACACATTCTGATGAAGAATGTCGCGGTGACAAAGCGGGAGCTGCTTCCGAATATTGAACTGATTACCGGTTCCATTGACTGGTAGGAAAGAGTAGCGTATGTACCTGATTTGTGAAAAGGACAATTCAATATGCCCGGTTCTGCAGCACGGCCCCGAGGTGTTCACGTTGGCGCGTCAGTGCGGGGCGGAGCGGATCCATGTCCTTATGCCTGACGGCGGGGCCTATGACCTTGTGCATGTCAGAAATTCCGACTACCGCCCCGATTTTATCCGGAGCCGCTGGAAGGATGAGTCCTGCTATCCGGAATACCGTACCTATTCGGTCGATGAGAAAAGCAGTCTGTATCTGGATTTTTTCCGCGTTTTCAGAACAGTATATATTACCTCCGTGAACGAGTACACTGTGGCGCTTGCCGAGGTGTTGCTGCGATACACACGCCTTGCGGTTTTCTCACTGGACGAGCGGATCTGCCGGTTCTTCGGTGAACGCGTTCCTGTTTTTAAAGGGGAGGAGATTCCACGGGGAAGAGATGTGCTTGTTATCGGTGACCTGTCCGCGGATCTTGTTTTTGATGTGAGCTTTCACAGAATCGGTCCTGTCTGTGCGTTCCATAATGTCTTTTTTCTGCAGGGGCAGGGCGTGCTCTCTCTTGATGAATATTCTTACGCCGAGCTCGCGATTGACGAAGGCGCCGGAATCGGGAGCGTTCTCAACAATCTGTACCGGTTCGGAAAGGCCGTTTCCCGCATAGGCCTTACTCCTGTGGTAAGAGGGAAAACCGTGGGACATTTCACCACCGCTTTTTTGGAAAAGTATTTCAATCTTCATCTCACAGCGCCGGAAGCCGGAAGCGCCAACACGGTGTATTTTCCGGAAATGTCCACACTTTCCTCCACCATGTTTCTGGACTGGGTCAGGCCCGAGCTGGGGCTTTCGATTCTCTCGGAGGCATTCCTCTCGGATATGAAGGAATATGCAGACGCTGTGATTGGCGAAAAGAGGCTGCTCGGCGTACTTATCCGCGGAACCGACTATAAGGTTGTCCATAAGGATGGCCCGCGAAAAATGGCGGGCGTATCGGATATGATCCCCATGATCTGCGAATGGATGGACAGCTACGGATATGACGGAATCTTTCTTGCCACCGAAGATCGGGATATACTTACCGAAATGCGGGAAGCATTCGGCGATGACGTGAAGGTGATCGCTCAGGAACGGCATTCTGTGGCTGACCTTGACGGCAAAAAGCTTCTCGCTGAACTCGAAAAGGAGAGTGCCGCCGATTATGAGGGCAGCGTGGCGGAGAGTACGGTGAACTATTTCTACGCGCTCTACATGCTGTCGCGCTGCACCGCTTTCATTTGCTCCGGGGCATGTAACGGATATGATCTTGCCGTCGGCTTTAACGGCGGAAAGTATGAGCACGTTCACCTTTTTCAAAATCGCTGAGACAGTCGAAATTTCTCTGATAACACGATTTGCGAACAGTGACACAACAAAGCAGAATGATAATATTTAAACAGGTGCGCAGATGAAGACATATTTTGTGGATAAACTGGAACAGCATGCCGAAAAATATCCTGAACGTACAGCCGTTACACTGGATTTCGGAGAAGCGGCGATCACCTATTCCGAACTGTGGATCCGATCCGGCAGAATATACGGCGCCCTGAAGAAGCGTGGAATCGGGCGGGAGGACATTGTCATGGTTCTGCTTCCCAGGCATCCGATGATGATTGTCGCGCTTCTGGGAGTGCTCCGCGCAGGAGCCGCGGTGACTCTCGTGGAAGACACCTGTCCCGAAGAACGTCTCGCGTATATGAAAGCGGACTGCGGTGCCCGGTTCGTGATCGACCGGGATTTCTACGAAAAGGCTCAGGAGGCTCCTTCTCTTCCCGGAAGAGAACCGCTTTATCCGCATGACGCGGGAATGATCTTTTACACCTCCGGCACAACCGGAAAACCGAAGGGAATCCTCCATGAATACGGCAAGATCGACATAGGTATCGCCGGAACGGTGACGGATGAGGACAGGGTGGATTTTGACTGCTGTGACAGATTTGCTTTCGTTCCGCCCTTCAACTTTTCCGCCACGATGATCCACGGCCTGCCGGAGCTTTACACAGCGAATACGCTTTATATCCTGTCCTATCAGGTATCCAAAAACTTCAAACGGCTCCGCGAGCTTCTGGAAAAGGAGAGAATCACAAGCTTGTTTCTTTCTCCTTCCGTACTGAGAGTCTACAGCGAGGGCTTCCCCTATGTCAGGTCGATCATGACAGGCTCGGAACCGGCCTCCCGTTTATCCGTCCCGGGACATGAGATCACGGTTCATTATGCCATGACGGAATCTCTGTACTGCGTTTCCAAATATGTGCTGAAGCAGGAAAGCACGGACGCGCCGATCGCTACGGCGGATACGGGCAGAAATATCCGCATTCTCGGGGAGGACGGAACGCCCGTGCAGAATGGGGAGACCGGTGAGATCTGCTTTCCGGACCCCTATTTCCGCGGCTATATCAATATGCCCGAAAAAACACGCGAGGTATTTCACGACGGACTCTTCCACTCCGGCGATCTCGGATATCGGAGCGAAAACGGTGATATCTTTATCAAAGGACGTATGGACGATATGATAAAGATCAACGGGAACCGGATCGAGCCGGGAGAGATCGAAGCCGCAGCGAGAGAAATCTCCGGCATCCGAAACCTGGTGGCAAAAGGGTTCATCAGCAGCCAACGGTCTTATGTTGCCCTGTACTATCAGGCGAAGGAGGCAGATGAAACCTGCCTTTTCCGGGATACCGCGCTGGCAAGGCGCAGGCTTTCGGAAAAACTGCCTTCCTATATGATTCCGTCGTATTTTATTCCGATTGAATCCATGCCGCTGAACGCGAACGGAAAGCTGTCCCGAAGTCTGCTGCCGGAACCGGCGGCAGCGGCGGGAACCGGGGAACCCCGGAGAAAACCGGCCGGCGAGGTGGAGGAATTGCTTTGCCGCATAATGGAATCGGTCCTGTCGGGCGCTGAAATTTGTCCGGACGATGATTTCTATGAAGCCGGAGGGGATTCCATTTCGGCGATCCGGATGGTCACCGCCTGCTCCGAACAGGGCTGCGACATCACGGTGGAGGATCTCCTGCAGGCAAGAACGGCAGCGGCCCTTGCGCGGAAGATATCCGGCCGAAAAGCGGCGTCCCGGGAAGAGCGTACCCTGCTGGAAGAATCGGCGAGAAAAAAGCCGCAGCGTTTGCTTGCCGGTCAGCGGATCTACTGGAAACTGTTTGAAATGTATCCGGACCATCCGTCCGTCTGCGTACCGGTTTTTGCCATTCTGAAAAAGGATACCGACCTGGAACGCCTGAAGAACGCAGTTAACAGAGTCATCTTCCACCATCCGGCGCTCCTTTCGGGCTTCCTGCGGGAAGAGGACGGAAGCGTGGTGCAGTATTATGATGAAACGCTATTTCGTCCCGCGGTCATTGAAGAAATGTCCGCGGAGGAACTGGAGCGCGAGCGCGGGAACTTTTTAAAGCCGGTGGATCTTCTGAAGGACAGACTTTACTGCGTCAGGATCATCCGTACACCGGAAATCAACGTGTTTCTGTTTTCCGTTCACCATATCATGGGAGACGGCACATCAAACAGTATGCTGATGCGCCAGATCACCTCATGCTATCGGGATCCCGAAACCGAGCTGCCGCCCGACCTGTATTATTCACTCTGCGAAGAGGAAGCGGCCGAAGCCGGCTTTGAAGAAAAAACCGTTCGGAACCCGGCGGAGCTTCTTCCGGAAATGAGCGCCGCAATGCTGCGCCCGGATCATCCGGGCCCCGATTCCGGAAGCGAAATGTACTATCTGCCGGGCGCGCTTCCCAAATTGGAAAAAGGAGCCGCCGAGGTGTTTCTCGCGGCCGCCCTCATGGCGATGGCAGAGATAAACGGCAGCGACAGCGCGCTCGTTTACGCGACCTATAACGGCAGAGACAGGCAGACCAGAAAGAATGCCGCGGGTTGTTTTACCGTGCTGCTTCCCGTCGCGGTGACAAAGATCCGGGAAAAAAGAGCGGAGGAGCTTCTTGCGGAAGTGCGCAGACAGCTGGACCAGGGCATACTGCATGCTGCTGCCGGCTCCGCAATCACGGAGAGCGGTCTGCCGCTTGACCGGACGGTGATTTTCAACTATCAGTACGGGACGATGGATTTCGGTGATTTCGGGTTTCTGGCGGAATCCGTCTTCATGCTTCAGCGCGACAAGAACAGTCCCAACTGTCTGTTCAACATCGGCGTACTTGAACGCGGGGATGCGGAACGGCCGGACTTTTACTGCAATTATCCGAGGGGAATGTATCTGCCGGAAACGGTCCGGCGCCTCGGAG
>CALCUD010000026.1 GCA_937906775.1 uncultured Clostridia bacterium | reverse complement strand
TTTCCAGATCACCGCCGCTGTGATCCATCAGATCCGCAGTGCAGCTGAACAGTTCCGGCTTCAGCCGGCTCAGATTGCTCTGACGCACCGTGACGGAAACGCCTTCCTCCGCGGCTGTTTTTTCGATAAAGCGGACCAGCTCCGCATAGGTTTTTTTCCCGTAGATCGCAGGCTCCCGGATCCCCAGCATATTCAAGTTCGGCCCGTTCAGTACCAGCAGTTTCATTTTCCGTCTCCTCCGATGTCCCGTCCGTTTTCAGGCGCCGGCCAGCCGGAACAGTTCCGAACTCCGTACAGCCTGTTCCCGGAGCATCGTCCAGCCGTTCAGTCCTGGAATGCCGAGTTCCTCCGCCTGTTTCAGCAGCGCAGTCTTTTCCGGATTGTAGATCAGATCGAGCACCCCTCCGCATTCGGGAAAGGCGCGAAGATCCACAGGGGACGAACCGGTGTCCGGATACATTCCGACCGGCGTGGTGTTCACAACAAAGGACGCGTCCGCATGACGGTACAGATTGGTATAGTTGTCCCCGCCCGACCGGCTGATCGTAACGGTCAGGGCGCCGGCCCTGTTCAGAACGTCCCGTACAGCCACCGCGGCGCCGCCGTTACCGAGAACGAGGGTCTTCTTTCCGGATACGGAAAAACCGGATCTCTCCAGCAGTTTTCCGAACCCCCATACATCGGTATTATCGCCGAAAAGGGTGCCGTCTTTCCGCCGGATCACCGTATTCACGCTGCCGACCCGCGCGGCGGTTTCCGAAAGTTCATCCAGATACGGCATCACGGTTTTTTTATAGGGGATCGTCACGTTCAGGCCGTCCCATTCCCCGCTCCGGATAAACGCCGGAACCTCCTCCGGCGTCTTTTCATACAGAACATAGGCGTAGTTACCCAGCTGACGGTGTATTTCCGGGGACCGGCTGTGACTCAGCTTTTCCCCGAGCAGGCCGCATCGAAGCATCGCGTTATCCTCCCGTGTCAGACGATCGTTCCGGTCTCCTTCAGGCGGCCCAGCCAGGCGTCATACACGGCGATCGCCGCCGCGGCCTCCACGCAGGGAACCGCGCGGGGCACCACGCACGGATCATGCCTTCCGGGGACGGACAGGACCGTCTCCTCCCCGGTCTCCAGATTCACGGACCGCTGCTCCGCGGCGATCGAGGGCGTCGGCTTAAAGGCAACCCGGAAAACCAGCGGCATTCCGTCCGTGATCCCGCCGAGGATCCCGCCCGCGTGATTGGTTTCCGTCACGACCCGGCCGTTTTCCATCCGGAAAGCGTCATTGTTTCCGCTTCCCGTATTCTCCGCGGCGGCAAATCCGTCCCCGAATTCGATTCCCTTGACTGCCGGGATCCCGAAAACGATATTGGCGATTCGGTTCTCCATTCCCCCGAAAACGGGGTCTCCCAGCCCGGCAGGCAGTCCGGTGGCCACGCACTCGACCACACCGCCCACAGAGTCTCCCCGGGCCTTTTTTTCGGCAATGAGAGCCATCATCTGTTTCCCGCGTTCATCGCTGACCGTGGGAAATTCTTTTTCCGCAACGGATCCTGTCAGTTCGCCCGCGTCGCGAACGGAACCCACCGACAGAATCCGGGCAAAGATCCGGATTCCGGCCGTCTCCAGGATCTGCAGGCAGACGCCGCCCGCAACACATAAAGGGGCCGTCATCCTTCCGGAAAAATGTCCGCCGCCGGCGGCATCATGACATCCGAAATACTTGACGGACGCGGTATAGTCCGCGTGTCCGGGTCTCGGGATCTTCTTCAGAATCTCATAATCGTCCGAATGCGGATCGCCGTTTCGCAAAAGCGCTGTCAGCGGCGTCCCGCAGGTCCTGTTTCCGACAAGTCCGCCCACGAACTCCGGAACATCCGTTTCCTTTCTGGCAGTCGACCAGGCGTTTCTGCCTGGGACCCGCCGGTTCAGGAAAAGCTGCAGACGCTCCGGGTCGATCTCTTTTCCGGCCGGGATCCCCTCCAGCGTCATTCCCACTGCCGGGGAATGGCTCTGGCCGAACAGGGTCAGGCGCAGGTTTTCTCCGATGCTGCTGCTCACGCTTCCGCCTCCAGTCGGTTCAGTTCCTCATAAAAATCCGGGAATGATTTATTCACGCATCCGGCGTCCTCCACAGTTACAGGCCCCGTGCAGACGGAAGCCACGACCGCTGCCGCCATCGCGATCCGGTGATCGTTGTGGGAGGATACCGTACCGCCCGGCAGGCTCTTCTTTCCCCGAATGATCAGTCCGTCATCCGTTTCCGTAATATCCGCGCCCATCCGGGTCAGCATATCCGCCGTTGTCGCCAGCCTGTCGGATTCCTTCAGCCGGAGTCTTTTCGCGTTCACGATCCGGGTCTCGCCGTCGGCTCCCGCGGCCACCGCCGCGAGTGCCGGAATAAGATCCGGGATCCCGGAAGCGTCGACCGTCTGTCCCTGCAGGCTCGCTTTCCGGACGGTCACAGCATTTTCGCGGACTTCCGTTTCCGCTCCGAAGCCGCGCAGAAGTTCAAGAACGGCGCGATCGCCCTGCGGCGAATCCGTATCCAGATCCCTCACGGTGACCCCTTTCCGGGAAAACGCGCCCATGCACAGGAAAAACGCCGCGCCGGACCAGTCCCGTTCGACCAGGATCTCCGCGGGCAGCACCGGATTTTTTCCTCCGGGGATCAGCCAGACCTGCCCCTCCCGTTCCGCCGGGATGCCGGCAAAGCGGAGAGCGTTCTCCGTCATGGCCACATAGCCCGCCGATTCAAGCTCTCCGGAGACCCGCAGGACGCTTTCTGTCTCCCCGAGGCTCAGCGCCGTCAGAAGACCTGTGATGTACTGGGATGAAATATTGCCCGGGATCTCATATTCACCGGGCGTCAGCCTTCCGGAACAATACAGAAGACCGTTCTTTTTTTCAAGCCGCATCCCGTGTCCGGTCAGCACCCGGTCGAGCGGCGCGAGCGGACGTTCCGGAAGCCTTCCTTCCATGTGAAAGCAGACCTCCGCGCCCAGGATCCCCGCGACCGGCAGCAGAAAGCGCAGCGTGGAGCCGCTCTCCCCGCACGGAAGCACGGCCGGAGAGTGTTCACCCCCGTTCCTGTTCCGGGAGATCGGACGGACGGTAAAGGTGTCCCCGTCCCCTGTGATCTTCGCGCCCAGCGCATTCAGACAGGCCGCCGTCGCAAAAATATCCGCTCCGGGAGCCGGGATCCGGATCCGGGTCTCATTTCCGCCGAAAGCCGACAGGATCATCAGACGGTGCGCCGCGGATTTGGAAGCGGGAACCTCCGCGGTCCCCGTTTTCGGTCCGGACGAGATCATTCGGTTCATTGCACACCTCCGGCCTTCAGCCATCCGGTCAGTTCGGACGCCTGAACCGGCACGGTCCGGCACCGGCCGATGTCTTCGGGAACGATCAGCCGGACCGTATCCCCGTCCGCCTTTTTGTCTGTCCGGCAGACTTCCGCCACCTGCCCGGCGGTGAAATCCAGTTCCGCAGGCAAGCCGTATTTTTGGATCAGCGCGATGATCCTCCTTGCGGTTTCATCTGTGCAGAATCCTTTTCGGGCGGCCGCCCGGGCAATGACGGCCATCCCCATGGCCACACCCTGACCGTGGAGAACGGTGAAACCGCTGAGGCTCTCCGCCGCGTGCCCGAAGGTATGTCCCAGATTCAGCTTCATTCTGTCCCCGCGGTCAAACTCATCCCGCCGGACGATATCCCGCTTGATCTCCACACACGCGGAGATAATATCCCCGTACTGTTCGCGTACCGGCATACGGTCCAGCCGGCTGAACAGCTCCTCCCCGGACAGGACCGCGTACTTGATGATCTCGGCGCATCCGCACCGGTATTCCTCCTCCGGCAGCGAGCGCAGCGTATCCGTGTCGCAGATCACCCGGACTGGCTGATGGAACGCCCCGGCCTGATTCTTGCCGTGGCTCAGGTCGACCGCCGTTTTTCCTCCGACGGAGGAATCCACCGCCGCCAGCAGCGTCGTCGGAATCTGAACATAATCGATCCCCCGCTGATAAACAGCCGCCGCGAAACCGGCCAGATCGCCGACCACTCCGCCGCCCAGCGCCGCAACCAGATCGCTCCGGGTCATCCCGGATTCGCACATTTTCTCCAGCAGTCCGCTCCAGACGGCGATATTCTTGCTCTTTTCCCCGTGCGGGAAGACATACGGAACGACAGAAAAGCCGGCGTTTTCAAGACGCAGGCGTACGTTCTCCCCGTAAAGAGGATATACGTTGTCGTCCGAAACCAGCGTTACGGTCCGCGCGCGGGAAACTTCCCGGATCAGCTCCGCCGTGTTTTCCAGCAGACCGTTTCCGATCAGCACATCATAATCCCGGGAGGATTGAACATGAACCGTTTTCATTATCCGTCCAGCTCTTCCTTGCGTTTTTTTCCTTCCGCGAGCAGTGCGGTCAGGGTTTCGCGGTCATTCCGGCTGATCGCGTCGCGGTACTTTTTCAGTTCATCCACCAGCAGATCGATCTCCCGGACCAGGTTGTCCCCGTTATCGAGAAAAAGCTCCGCCCACATTTCCGGGTTCAGCCAGGCCACCCGGGTCATATCCTTGTAGCTCCCCGCGGAAAAGCCCTTGTGCAGCCCCGCGGTCGGGCTTTTGATATACGCGTTGGAAACCACGTGCGCCAGCTGGCTGGTGAACGCGATCATCTCGTCGTGCTTTTCGGCCGTGGTCACATTCACGGAGCCGAAGCCCGCAGGTTTCAGCAGCGTCCTCGCGTGCGCCAGCAGTTCCATATCGTCATATTCGGGAGGGACGAGCACCATGGGCGCGCCCTTGAAAAGATCCTTCTTCGCGTGCTTGAAGCCGGAATACTGGGTCCCGGCCATGGGATGCCCGCCGAAGTAGGTAAATCCGTATTCAACCGCCGCTTCCCGCCCGGCCTTCACCATGCCCCGCTTGGTTCCGCAGCAGTCCATCACAATAGGCTTTTTCCCGAAGAAAGGACCCCACTCCTTCAAAAACTGAACGGTGGCGTCGGGATACAGACAGATCAGAACGAGATCGCATTCCCCGACATTCTCTTGGGTCAGCCCGCCGCTGACAGCGCCGCTGATCCCGGCAAAATCCAGCATCTTCCGGTCCCGGTCCAGCGCAAGGACCTTGTGTCCCTCCGCGGCGTAGGCCTTCGCGAAGGAACCGCCGATCAATCCGATCCCCACGATACCGATGATCATTGGATCACCTCACGGACCGCCCTGACCTTTTTGATCAGAGCCGCATATTCCTCGGGGCGGAGGCTCTGCGCCCCGTCGCACAGCGCGTGAAGCGGATCGTTGTGGACCTCGATGATCAGTCCGTCCGCGCCGCAGGCCGTCGCGCTCAGCGCCATCGGGGATACCATGCGGGCGATCCCGGTCGCGTGGCTCGGGTCAACGATGACCGGCAGATGGCTCAGTTCATGCAGCATGGGGACCGCGCTCAGATCGAGCGTGTTACGCATATAATCGCTGTAGGTCCGGATCCCGCGCTCGCACAGGATCACCTGTTCATTACCGCTGGCCATGATATATTCGGCGCTCATCAGAAGCTCCTTGAGCGTATTGGCCAGACCGCGTTTGAGCAGGATCGGCTTCCCGGTCTGTCCCAGTTCCCGCAGCAGATCGAAATTCTGCATATTTCTGGCGCCGACCTGCAGCACATCCACATCCTCAAACAGGGGCAGATCCGTCACGCTCATGATTTCCGTCACGATGGGAAGGCCGGTCTCCTTCCGTGCGATCTTCAACAGTTCCAGCCCTTCCGCCTTCAGCCCCTGGAAATCGTAAGGCGAAGTGCGCGGCTTGAAAGCACCGCCCCGGAGCATATTCGCCCCCGCGGCTTTCACTGCCCGGGCAACCTCAACAATCTGCTCCTCAGACTCCACGGAACACGGGCCGGCGATCAGGCAGAAATTCCCTCCGCCGATTTTGACGTTGCCGACGGAAACGACGGTATCCTCCGGATGGAACTTCCGGTTGCAGCACTTGAAGGTCTCCGTTACCCGTTTGACGGAATCAACAATCTCCAGCGAGTCGACCAGATCCATGTCCACCTTCGTTGTATCACCGATCAGGCCCAGCACGGTCTGGAATTCGCCGACAGAGGTATGCACGCCGAGCCCGATGCTTTTAAACCAATCCACCAACCGGTCCTGCTTATCCTGCGGGGTGCCGGCTTTCAGAACAACGATCATGGTATCCTTCCTTCCGCATACAGATATGTATACAAAAATCAGTGTATCACAACCCCCTGTGCGTCGCAAGGCGTTCACCGTCTCTACACCGGATTGCCCATCAAAAAAACAATGCGCAGCGGCAATTCCTTCATATCCTGCCGATACGCATGATGAATGTTCAAAAAACAGCTTCAGGCATAACCTGAAGCTGTCAGTGCGGGAAACAGGACTTGAACCTGCATGTCCTTAAGAACACATGAACCTGAATC
>CALCUD010000025.1 GCA_937906775.1 uncultured Clostridia bacterium | reverse complement strand
AGTGCTCGGGCATGATCCACTTCGCGCCGATGAGCCAGCCGTAGAGCACCTGCCGCGATGCGAGCGATTCGGACTCGCCGCCGTAGGGACACCACGTGTCGGACGTTCCGAGCAGGTAGTTCGCGCCATACTTCTGCACGCCGTCCCGCGTGTAGGTGATCGCGTTCTGCGCACAGTACCACATGAACGCCTTGCCCCACTGCCGCGCCGCACCGCGCACGAACGGACCCGAGACGTTCCAGCTGTTGTACACCCAGTCGGCCGTCGCCTCATAACTGAGATACTTCGCGCCCAGCGCCGCGAAGACATGCTCGTAGCCGGGCGTGTTGCTGCACAGGCTGATGTGGTCCTTCTCGCCGAAGTTCATGGCGACGACACGCTTCAACGCCTCCCGCGCCCAGCTGACGCGGTGCGCGAGACCTGTCGCCGCCGGCGGCTCGAAGCTGCCGCAGATGTGGTCGCGGATGCCGTCCTTCTCCGGCATCAGGAAATCCAGCAGGATCAGATCCGGCAGGATGGATTCCATGTGTCTGTATAATTCAGATGCCTGTGAAAAGCCGCAGACCTGGTAGTTACTGTTCCGGAGGGCAATCATCTCGATTTCCCGGATGCTGGTATCATCTTCCACAACAAATATCAGTGCCATATACTCACCTCACCGGACAGTATATCAGTTTTTTATCAAACAGGAATGCCTTTCTCAAATTGATATTATTCCGTTATGGCGGTTGCCACGTTGATTGCGTGATCGCAGCAGCGTTCCAGATCCGAAGCCATTTTGGTAAAGATAACGCCGCCGAGCGGTTCACAGGTGCCTTTCATCAGCCGGTCAACATGCGAATTGACAGCGGAGACCTGGAGTGTGTCCACTTCCTGCTGCATCTGCTTTACTTCAGGCAATAACTGATATTCCTGATGCTCAAAGACCCTGAAACCGGTTTCGACTGCTTTCAGCGACGCGTCCGCAAGCTTCTTCAGGTCTTTGATCCCTTTCTTTGAGAGTGCGGCTTTCTTGTTTTTGCATTGTTCAGTATATTGCGCGATATTCCGTCCATGGTCAGAGAGTCTTTCTATGTCAGACGCAACAAGGATCATCTGTGATATCTGTTCAATCACCCTGGCGGAATAATCCATAGAGCGCAGAGCAATCAGTTTTTCCTGTATCTTGTCTGTGAGAATGTCGATCGCGTCTTCGGTATCAATGGCATGGCTGGCCAGTTCACTGTCTCGCTCGAAGAAACTGTTGACTGCATCCTGCATGCAGCTTTGTGCCATCTGCCCCATGCGGGAAATCTCCATACGGGCCTGCTGCAGTGCCACGGAGGAAGGAATGTCTCCTGCCTGCACCATGTAGATCAGACGGCGGTCTTCCTGACGTTTGCTTTCCTCTGGCAGGATGGGAATGACCTTCTCGGAGAGCCTGACAATCATACCGGCAAAAGGCAGTTCCAGCAATACCGCCAGAATGGCGAAGACTGTGTGGGTATTTGCCACCTGGTGGCCGATATCGCCCGGAGTCAGGTCCCGGATCAGTTTCAGGAAACCTGGGAATACATTGATCAGAATGATCATTGCTGCCGTACGGATCAGGTTGAATAACAAATTCAGCACAGCAGTGCGTTTACCGTTTCTGTTTGTAGTCAGAGAGGCGAGAATATTCGGGGTTACAGAGCCGATTGCCGCGCCAATGACCAGATAGACTGTCATGTCATACCCAATCAGTCCCTGAACGGCAAAAGTCTGAAAAATAACGACTGACGAAGACGAACTCTGCAGCAGCGCTGTAAACAGTACACCAAAGATCACCGCGATCGCCGGATTTTCCAGTGTGGAGAGAAAAGCAATGAATGCAGGGCTCTCCGAAAGCGGAACAATAGCGGATTTGATGACAGAAATACCAAAGAACAGCATACCAAATCCCATGATAATGGAACCGATATGTTTGACCGTGTTGTTTTTGATAAACAGGAACATCAATGCACCGATGCAAAGGATGATCGGTGCATAGGCCCCCAGATTGAATGCTGTGATCTGTGCGGTAACAGTCGTTCCGATGTTCGCGCCCATAATGATGCCGATAGCCTGAGCCAGAGTCATGAGGCCTGAATTGACAAAGCTGATGACCATCATATCGGTCGCTGACGAACTTTGAATCAGCAGTGTGACCAGAACCCCGACAAGCACCGAAATGAAGCGGTTGGCTGTTGCCTTTTCGAGGATCAGACGCATTTTATCACCCGCGGCATTTTTCAGTCCGGAGGACATAATGCTCATGCCATACAGGAAGAGTCCGACTCCGCCCATGAGAGAAAAGAATTCATATACTGACATCGTAATGCTCCTGAATTACATATTTATTTACGATATCAGTGTATCAGTTGCTGGTAAAGGCCATATGTTTGCTATGTAAAAGACATGTAAAAAGTATACAGGTTCTCTTCATCTGACTATTGCCGGTTTATTCGGATTCCTTTTTGCTGTCTGTGCAACCTGGCATTCCCATCTTCTCCGTCATATCCCGCAGGCTCTATTCATACTACTCCCGGTTGATGGCGTCGTTTGTTTTTTTCTGCATCTTTCGCAGATCATCCGGCTGTTCTCATCCGGCGTCATGTTCTCCTGCCGTTCAATCCGATTTCTCTGATTTCATTTAAAGCAGCTATACCCAGAGCTCCTGAACGGTAAAGAAGCAAATACTCATTCTCGATTGAACTGTTAAACAACAGCAAATCATCGGTGTTGATCGTAAGCTTAATACCGTTTTCATACAGGATTTTGATTGGATGATCCTTATAGCCGGCTGCGTATCCCAGTTTTACATTACTGGTCGGGCAGACATTCAGCTGGATGCCGTGATCGGCCAGGAACCTCATGACCGGTTCCGATGAAACGGCATGAATTCCATGGTGCACCTCATCAAGTGCCAGGGTTTCTACTGCACGTTGTATATCTTCTGCAGAGCCGCTTTCGCCAACGTGCATGATTTTTGTCAGATGGTATTTTTCGGCTTTTCGATACAATGGCAGAAAAGCTTCAAACGGCTGGATATTCTCGTATCCGCATACATCAATGGATGTGAAGAATCCTGATTCGATGTACCGATCGATCCTCTCTGCTTCCAGATCAATATTACAGGTGGAAACATAGGTGATTTCCGGCTCAAACAGGGTGTCGGGGCAATACTTCGCATGAAAGCTTTTCACGATGGCTCTGAAACTGTCCATGCCGCCGGCCGCGTCAATGTCCTGAACGCTGAAGTTCATCGCCAGTCTCCTGATGTTGTTCCTTTTTGCTTCCGCGAACGCGCCTTCCCATCTTTTTTGAGACTGATCGATTTCAGCACAGTGCGGCTTGATTGCGGATGTGAACCATTCCTGCATTCCCTGCAGTCCGTTAAACCGATCCGGAGGCTTTGGCAGACTGTATTGCAGGCAATGTTCCAACCACGTCAAACTGCAACCTTTTGTGGAATGATTATGAATATCGCTTTTCGGGACTTTCAGCAGTTTGGCCGGATCATTCTCCGTCAGGCCTTCGGCGAAAAGTTGATTCATGTTGTACATGGTATTCTGCGTCATTTGATGATACCCCTGAACATTATTCGTTGGCTGACCTGTGTTGACGGATGATCTGCGATTTGTTTTCTGCATTCCGTGAGGCGTACCTCACTCCAATATTCTCATCTGTATTGTATTACGAATCATGGATGAAGAAAAGAACGGAATTGCAATGTGTTTGCGCATTTTTACCCAATGCCGGGTGCGTTATGGCTTAGCGTCCGCAATGTTCTGTTTCAAACTTGATCAGTCCTCACAAACCGGACAAAAAAACGCAGGCCTGAAGGCCGGCTCAGAATGAACATATCCGGGGCGAGATTGCAGGGCGGTACGCGTGGTGTTATAATAATCAGTAAATGAAGTGAATAGGAGCCTTGCGGATGACGGGAGACAAAAACTGAGAACACGGCAGGAGTGAGACCGGAGGATGGCGGTTACGCAGGAATATCAGAAGCTGGTTCCGGATGATCTGAGGAAATATGACGGACTTATCCATCCGTGCAAAGCCGGTTTCATCGAACGACATCTCGTCAAATATGTACCGCTGGACCGTCTG
This sequence comes from uncultured Clostridia bacterium, assembly GCA_937906775.1. Taxonomy (GTDB): domain Bacteria; phylum Bacillota; class Clostridia; order Christensenellales; family Aristaeellaceae; genus Aristaeella. The sequence goes on along the minus strand of CALCUD010000025.1, from coordinate 75,206 downwards.
CATCCGAAACCGGAGGATGAATTCAGCGATCCGGAAATCGGACCCAACTACCAGATCGTAGCGAACTATGTCAGAGTGTTCGCCCGGAATAAACGGGATGTAACAAAGGAAATGTTCGAAGATTCGCTTATCGTTGAAAAAAGACGCCCGGATCCTACGGATATATGCTGCTGAACGGTCACCACCGCTGGATGGCCGCGTACCGGTTTGAACTGAAAAAGACAAAAGTGGAGATCGTCAATGTCACGCACGAAGAAGATATCCGGAAAGCAATGGAAAAAACTTCGAATGTGAAATGCGCTTCATTTGATTTTGACGAAGTCGTTCTTGCGAACCGGGGTAACGCTCTTACTTAAGGAACGCCTGCGGCTGGGTACCGTGAACCTGATCCGTCAGCTGCAGCAGGAAGATTTTGAAGCCTGGGTCTATACATCATCATTCCGTACCGAGCGGTATATCCGCACCCTTTTCCGGCATTACGGGGTCCGGTTTGACGGAATCGTGAACGGGGAACGCCATCAGAAGGAAGTCCAGGCAAAAAGCAAAGAGCTGATGCCAACAAAGATGCCGAACCGATACAGGATCACGTTGCATGTGGATGATGAGGCAAGCGTGGCGACATACGGGCGGACATACGGATTCAGGGTGTTTCAACTGGACGCCCGGGACGATGACCGGGGAGCAAAGATCATGAGCCAGGTCCGAAAGATCCGGGAAGTCGGTCATCCCGCGGACAATCCGGCTGAAGAGTAATTCCACAGTCATTGGCCGGCTGAACAGATAACCGGAAAAGGAGCAGTATATATGAAAAGAATTACAGGGATCCTTCTGGTCATCCTTTTTTGCCTGAACGTCTGCGCTTTCCCGCTGGCGCATGAAGCCGGCAATGCTGCGGCGGTTCCGGAAAATGCCGGTGAAGGCTGCCTTTTCGAATTTTCAGACGGCGCATGGACCCCGGATGGCAGCAGACGGAGCCTGAACGAATACGCTGTCCGCGCCATGATCCAGGCGCAGGAGGCGTCCGGATCCGGAACATTCGGGGTGGGCGGGCTTCTGATGGATATGGAAGGCAATATTCTTTGCGAAATGCATAATCAGGTGATCAAAGGAACCCGCGTCAATGATCCGACAGCCCACGGCGAAAGACAGATTGTCGACTGGTATTTTGAAAACAAAGAAAAATGTGGCCTTCCGGAGCCGGAACAGTGCGTCCTGATCACATCGCTCGATCCGTGTGTGATGTGTACCTGCGCACTCGCTCAGGCCGGTTTTGACAGGGTGATCGTTGTTGCGCTGGATGATTACGCCGGGATCAACTGGAAAGGGAATGACGACTGCTCAGCGCTTGAAGGCACGGAGTGTCAGAAATACGTGAAGGAACATTTTGCCTATCCGGAAATAACGGGCTCGCAGTCACGGGCAGCCTTCGGAGCGGATCTGACTGATCTGGATCTGTTCGCGGATTGCATGCTTACGACAGAAACGTTAACGGGGTGCCTGGAAGCTTTCAGCCTGACCGCGGACGCGGTTCGCGAGAAAGTCTCTTCCGCTGCGGTCGAAATATCACAGATCATCAACCCCGGGGAGCTGGATCCGGCGCATCCGGTCCGCGAATATCTTTCGTCCTCCTTCGGGGATGATTTTCTGGCCTGCACGTGGAAACCCGGCGGATCCGCGGAAGAGTTCCTGGATTACATTCAGAAAAAGGATCCGGAATTTAACGGCGTGGCTTATTTCGACCTGTTCGGCAATCTGCTTCTTCTGGCTGAGGACGATGAGAAAATCCCGACGCAAAGCGCGTTCATGAAAGTTACCCGCAGATATGCCGATGTCAGAAACACGGAACCGGTCGAAGGGTATGAGATCAATGAATATCTTGCGAATCCGAAATACGGTTACTTTCTGTATATGACCTGCCCGGAAGTCTCCACCCGGACGGTCATGGAGATCGGAGCCATCGGCTCAACGCTGGAAAATACTTCCGAGCATGCGATCATGTATATCAACGGCGGTGAAAATGAGGACAAGATCAATTCGCTGATTCAACAACTTCCGCCGCTGTATAACGAGAATATCAACATCAGGTTTGAAAAAGCACGCTGATGAAAAAGAAGACGCGGGATCTTCCGCGTGTGACAGGTCCCGCATGAACCTGCCTGAGGGCTTCAATCACTTTGGTGCCCTTCCTCTGCCCGATATTGATACGCAGCCGGCTATGCGGGTATACCGGCGCCCTGGACGTCCGGGGTTGCATGATCGGTGCGGGAATGAACTTTCCGCTATGCTGTTCCTTTCCGGAACTTTCTTTTGCAAACCGGAACTTCGTTTTGCAGGTGACCCAAATGTGACGACCGGCCCGGCGTTATCTTTTTTTATAGAGGACCAGCTCCGGATTTGCCCCTTCCGCCTCATAGGTGCTCACCATGATAAAATCCATATTCGCCAGGACGCCGAAGCATCTGCCGCCGCCAAATTCAGATTCCAGCTGATTTCCCAGGTAAGTGACCTGATCGTTTAAAAACGGAATGCTTGCGCCGCTCGGCAACGGGTAGGCCAGATTGACATAGGCGCCGACAAGCGCATTCAGCTTTTCGACCTTCGGCATTCCCTCAATATGAAGATCATTGATCTCATTGATCAGCTGTTCCTTGAATCTTTCAAATTCGCCGCCGTCGCTCAGCGCCTCATAGTTCTTCCAATAATTCAGCGTCGGAAGCGTTTTCTTCATCCGGGCGCGTGCCTGCTCTTCAGTTAATCCTTCATTGACTAAACTCTGTGCGCAAATATCGATCAGATCGTCCATATTGCTGTATGTGTAAGTTCCGTCGGCGTAGCACCACTTGCAGTAATCCTCATTCAGAGAGCCGTCTCTGTCATGACCGACGGTCTGATCTTCCATCGGCATACCACAGCATTGACAGATCAGCTGTCGGGGCGCGCCTAAAAGGGTATTGATCGTAACGTTGAATTCTTTGGACAAAAGCTTCAATGTTTCTGTATTGGGAGTTGTTTCGCCATTTTCCCAGCGTGAAACGGCCTGCCTCGTCACCATGACCTTTCCGGCCAGTTCGTCCTGGGATAATCCTTTTTTTGTACGAAGCTGCAGAATAACATCCTTTGTTTCCACTGTTTCCACCTCCAATACAGATATCATAGCATCGGACCGGAAGCCGGAAAAGCAACTTGCTGTTTCCCCCCTGCGTCCATCGACCCGTTCAGAATGATCACTTTCATACTGCGTACCTTATGAATCCTTTCCGATACCGAATCGTCCCGTGCTATTCCGTCCTTTTTTCAGTTTCCTTTTCCAGTCCAGTAACCGTTGTAACGATAACCGTCATGACCGCCGACCAGAAGATGCTCCGATTGCGTGAAGCCCGTATTTCTGAGCGCTTTGGTGCGCTCCACGGCATAGATAGGCCCTTTGGTTACGATGCCGCGTGTGCCGAGCAGTTCGTCGGTATGCGGTGCGATCAGCCCGAACACTTCGGTCAGGACCGCTTCGTTTTCATATTCGCTTCCCACATCGACCCGCAGGATGCACATGCCGTTGAAGGCGTCTTCAGACGCACGGCCGCAAAGTTCGACTGTTCCGATGATCCGCCTGCTGTCCTTTTCGATGACCGTCATTCGGGCAAACCAGCCGTTCCGGTAGGAATAATCCCAGAAATCCAGCGCTTCCTTCATCCGCTCGCGGGTCGTGTAATAGAAATTATCGCCGTTGCAGTTGTCGCTGTTGAAGAACGGCAGCGCGTTGCGGTCGCTGTAAACGGAAAGCAGCCCGTCCAGATCCTCCGTGCAGGTTAACCGTAGCAGATAATGCCCGCTGCTCAGCACAGGACAGTTTTCATAGATATTCATGTCCGATTCCGGCCTCCTTATTCTCGCGTTGTTCATATTATTCAAGGGAAGACGAGTAATTCCCTTTATTTATACGGCTTCCGGAAGATCCTCCGCGGTACTTCCCGGATCCGGCTGAATACGCCCGGATCTGTGTGAAGCCTTTCGGGTTGCTCTTTGTCCGGTTGCTACAGGTTAAAGAGCGTTATGATCCCCAAAGAGGTGAACGAAATCGGAAATCTTGCATTCCCTGTAACAACAAAGATTTTCTGTTATAAAGGGAGTTGCGCGGAGTGGTGGGCAATCGGGAATGTTCTGGCGTATGAATATATAAAGGACGTACCGGTCACCGGACTTACGCTGAACATGCCTGTCAGGACGCTGACCGTTACATCCAGGGTAAAGCATCCGACTTATCAGCTGTCTGTGAAGAAAGTCCAGCCTTCCGGCGTGATGATGCCGGATATTAAATGGACCAGCGATAACAGGAAGGTTGCCAAAGTCGATGCGAACGGTCTGGTAACGGCGGTCGCGCCGGGCGAGGCGACGATTACCGTAACCGCGAAGGACGGTTCCGGCGTAAAGACTACCTGCAAAATCACGGTCGAGAACCAAAAGGTCAAGTCCTTCAATGTGGTTCAGGAAGGGAAAACCAGGAACCTGAAGGGCAAAACGGTTACCTTGAAGAAGGGAAAGACCCTGCAGCTGCAGATCAAAAAACTGAAGCCTTCCACGGCGGTCAATCAGAAGATCACTTACAAGAGCAGCAATAAGAAAATTGTATCCATCAGCAGCAAAGGCCTGATCAAAGCCCTCCGGAAAGGTACCGCAACGATCACGGTCCAGAGCAAGGACAAAGGCTATAAGATCACCTTCAGGGTCAGGGTCAAATAAACAACGATCCCGGCGGGAACTCCCGCCGGGAATTTTGATCGATCCGGACTGCAACCTCCCCGGGATGATAAAGATCGCCTGCGGCCGGCCGGTCGCGGGCACGCTTCATGACGCTTACCGGTATTGATAATAGGATGCAAGTTCGATAGCCTTTACTGCGAAGTATTCTTTATTGCTTTCCTCATTCCGGCGGTATCTCCATACATACACATAGGAATTTTCATCCCCTGAATAATCGTACATGACTTCATAAAAGTACGGTGTATGGTGATATATCTCACCGCTGCGGAATGTATAGCTCTTTCCGCGTCCGTCCCCTCCGCTGACCTTGTTCAGTTCTGTTTTGTTCAGTTCCATACGCAGTCCCTCCCGGATGTTCAGTGATCCGAAACCTGTGCTACAGGGTTTCATTCCTTTATACGTATCACCGCCCGATGCGGGATACTCAATAACAGGAGCGGCTTATTTGATTTTCTCATCAAAGCCTGAAACGATCGGAAACACTATACTGCGGTTCAGTTGTTCTGTCAATCAGGAGCAAGCATATTCAAGGCGGTGACGGATCAGACGGTCTCCTCTTTTTTTGCTGATTGAATTACTTTTTCGGTGATTCGTCATCCTTCTGATATTCCGGGATATTCCCGGTCTGACAATTCAGAACCTCACAGATTGACTCCAGGGTCGAAAACCGGATCTGATGCTGACCGTTCCGCCGCCGCTCTGTCAACTGTTTACAATCTTCGTTCCCAGCCTGTATAATGCAGGAAATACGGAAACGGGATCATCAGATCGCGTATGTCCGGCATATTGACCGGGACGCGGTGTTTGCGGATCTGTTTGCCGGACTGGCGGATTTCAGCGCGGAATGAATGCCGCGCATATACGGGAGGAGAATGACGGATGAAATGGTTTGTTTCACAGAAAATGACCTGGAAAAAAGTGATTCTGCTGGCTGTCCTGACGGCTGTCCTGACGGCAGCGCTGAATCTGATCCCGTTTTTCCGGGATACATCCTTCCGGGATATCGCGATCAATCTGGAATGCTGGATCCTGTTTGCTGTCTTTATCGTTGTGAACTGCGCGGCCTGGCGGGAGGCGGCTCTCAAAACCTTTGTGTTTTTCATGATCAGCCAGCCGCTGATCTATCTGATCCAGGTCCCCTTTAACCGGATGGGTTTTCAGCTTTTCCAATACTACAAATACTGGTTCATCGTTACGGTTCTGACCCTGCCGGGCGCCGCGGTCGCCTATCAGGTCAAACGCCGGGACTGGCTCAGCGTAGCCGTACTCTCGGTCGCCGCGGCTTTCCTCGGCTATATGGCGGCGACCTATTTCTGGACGGTCAAAGCCGACTTCCCGCACCATCTGCTGAGCCTGTGCTTCTGCGTTGCGCTCGGACTGTTCTTCGCCTTTGCCCTGCTGGACCGCGGAATCCACCGGGCGGCCGCGATCGGCGTTCTGCTGGTCAGCCTGACGGTCTCCCTGATCGCAATGAAACCGGTGGACGCGGTGACGCTCCGCCTGGGAGAAGGAAGCTGGACCTGCACGGTCGGGGATCCCGCGGTCGCGGGGATCACCGTGGATCCGGACAACGCCGCGTCGGTCACCGCCGGAAAGGCGGGTACGACCCTGGTTACGTTTGTCAATGAACAGGGGGAAAAGAAGGAATACTATATCACCGTCAGCGGCGGCGGGATATATGTGAATAAAATGGAATAATCCCGGAGGACCTCCGCAAAATGTGCCCGCCTGAATACGAAAAAGGAATCCGGCCCGTCCGCGTCGAAATGATTCATATTCGCAAATGAAAAATGAATAATGGAGGTGCCGCGATGAGTGAACTTCTTCGGAAGGATGATTGCCTGAAGAATCCGGAACTGTACCCCTGGGCTGGAAAGATGCTTGATTCCGACTTTATCAGTACGACCCGGAACTACGAACCCGGGCGGTGGCTGCCGCTGTTTGACGATCGCGTTTTCATCACGGACAATGAGGAAATCGGAAACCTGCGGTATTATATCTATGACCCGGTGGCTCACGGAATGCCGGCGGACAGAAAGTATCCGGTGATCGTCGCGCTTCACGGCTCGGGCGGATCGCTGGTGGGGAAGACCGCGATCGAATGGGCCGGCGTGGAAGCCTTTGCTTCCCCCGCGTATCAGGAAAAGATCGGGGGAGCTTACATCATTGTGCCGCTGGCCAATGAGTTCCGGGCTCCCGACGGGAACAGCCGGATGTCCTGGATGACTCCTGCGGGTTCCGGGGCTCCGGTTGGCTATACGGCGGAGGAGATGCCGGCGGTGGAACGCCTGGTCGGGGATGACGAATGGATGGGGAGCCTGCTGGGACGGAATTCCGTCTACACCTATGATCTGATGTGCCTGATCCATAAGGTGACGGGCAAGCTGTCCGGCGCGGGAAAGAAGATCCTTTTCGGGACTTCCGCGGGCGGCTACGCGGCATGGCGGCTCCTGATCACGGATCCGGGGCTTTTCGACGCCGCCCTGATCATGGCCGGAGCATATCTGCCCTCCCGGGCGGAGCTGAAAAAGCTGGAGGAAGCCGGGCGGCCCCTGTGGATCTGCCACGGAAAGCAGGACGAATGCGTTCCCTTCGATCTGTGCATTGCGCCGATCCTGCCGGAGCTGGAGCGGATGAAGAACGTTTCGCTGTATCTGCCGGAACTTGTCCGCCGCGCGGACCGCGGGGTAGCGTCGAACATCAGCGGTATGCAGATGGGTCAGCACTGCATCAATGACAGCATTCATGAGGACCTGATCTATGCAGGCGGCGAGCCGATGGATCCCGCCCACCCGGACGGCGTGACCGGCTGGGTCCGGAACCTGTGAACAATGAACTGATATTTGAAAGGACCCGGCGTATTCGCCGGGTCCTTTTCCGCGGACGGAGGACGGCGTGACGGTCACGGTTCGTTTTTTACAATTATACTCTGTTTGTGCGGAAGATACAATTCACCCGGATCTTTTTTCTGCCCGGAACGCGGGACGCCTCAGAAGCGCCAGGCGGACAGCAGCCATCCCGGAATGACGACGATCGCGAAGAAAGCCAGCGAGACCAGCGTGAAGGTCCGGATGAAGGCGCGCCCGTTTCCCGGATATTCCCGGACATAAATCCGGTAGTTGATCACGGAGGCGAGGGAGCCGATCAGGGTGCAGAGGCCGGCACTGTCCACCCCGTACAGCAGACCGGACAGATTGGCCGTGAAGGGGTACAGCACGATCGCGGCCGGAACGTTGCTGATGACCTGGCTGAGCAGGATGCCCCACAGATATTCATGCTCCGCGACGGCATTCTTCAGGAAGCCGGAGATCGCCGGATGGGCCGACACGGAGGCTGAAAAGATGAAGAAGCACAGGAAGGTCAGCAGCAGGACATAGTCGGTCCGGACCAGGGTTTCCCGGTCGGTAAGGAGCACGGTAAGGAAGACGGCTGCCGTCACCCATGGCCACAGCGCGGTCCGGCTGACGATGGTCCAGAGAATGACCGCGAACAGCGCGAGATAGACGACGCGGTTCTTTTTCCGGGCGGGATCCCATTCTCCGGTCAGCTCGCTTTCCGGGGAGGATATGGACTCTGCGGGATCCTTCCGGTACAGGAAACGGATAAAGACGCACAGGAGCAATCCGCTCATGACCCACAGCGGGAGCATATGCAGCATGAAGGTAAAGGCGGAGACGCCGGACTTGGAGAAAAGAAAAAGATTCTGCGGGCTGCCGAAGGGCGTCAGAAGCGAGCCGCGGACCGCTGCGATATTTTCCATCGAGATCACCGGAAGAATATTACGTTCCCTGTTCCCGCTGCGGAAAAGCAGGATCGTCAGCGGAACGAAGATGATCAGGCTGACGTCGTTCGTTACGAACATGGAGGAGAAGAAAACGCCGAAGACCAGAAAAAAGCTCATCGCCGCCATCGTTTTCATCCGGCCGGCAAACCGGATCAGCGGCCGGAAGATATTTTCCTTTTTGAAGCCTTCCAGGACGGTGAGCATCATGAACAGCGTCGCGAGGGTCTTCCAGTCGATCGCGGACAGCAGGGACGCGTCCGGCGGGGTCAGGATCATGGATACGGCCGCGGCCAGCAGGGATACCGCGAGCATGGGTTCCTTTTTGAGAAGCGTCAGGACCTTTTTCATCCGGGTCACCTCATGATCGGGACACGGATGGACGGAAAGCCGCGGCCGCGTCTCCGGAATGGACAACGTTCCGTATTATATCACGCAATTCGGTTCATGCAAGATTCCGGAGTCGCTCCGGTTCAGTTTTTCGTTGTTTTTACGGAGAAATTTGTTATAATGAACCAAAGATACCGGGTCCATACGATCTGTACGGGAGGATGCCATGACGCCTGATCTGTCCCCTGTGGGAGAAATTCTGTCCGGATTGCCTCTTTCAAAAATTGTTCTGATGGTTGTTCTGATCATCGCGGGACTGATCGCGATCAAATATCTGATGAAGGGAATCAAAGCCCTGCTTCAGAAGTCCCACCTGGACAAATCCATTATCCAGCTGTTATGCACTCTGATCCGCGTTCTGCTCTGGATTCTGCTGATCTTCATTGTGACCGGGACGATGGGAATCAACATGAGCTCCGTGATTGCCCTGTTCAGCGTTATGGCATTGGCTGTCACGCTGGCTGTTCAGGGAATCCTGAGCAATGTCGCCGGCGGCGCGCAGGTGATTTCGGCTCACCCCTTTACGGTGGGAGACTATGTCCAGATCGGCGACAAGTACGGTACCGTGGAGGATATCGGCCTCGTTTATACCCGGTTGCTGACTGTGGATAACTGTACGGTTCTGATCCCCAACAGCAAAACCGTTGCTTCCGAAATTGTCAACTATACCGCGAAAAATCTGCGCCGGCTGGATGTAAAGATCGGACTGAGTTACGAGACCTCTCCGGCGGAGGCGAAAAAGGCCTTGCTGGGCCTGATCCGGGAAACCAAAGGCGTTCTTGCGGATCCGGCTCCTGCGGTCTATGTCGATGAATACCAGGACAGCGCAATCAGCTATATTCTGCGCGTCTGGATCCGGCCGCAGGATTACTGGGATGTTCGTTTCGCCCTTTCCGAAGGCGTATGGGAGACGGTCCGGAAAGCCGGCATCAGCATTCCGTTCCCGCAGATGGATGTGCACTTTGATCCGCCGGCTGAACAGCACGGGGCGGAATAAGATCCGGTATCCGGAAATATTCATTCCGAAAGGAGAGATCCTGTGAGAAACCACGAGATCACGGTGCGACAGAAGCTGCTGAAGGACGGCAATATCGCAGAGCCCGGCTGGGCACGCGGCGAAATGTGGGAATACCGGCGCGGTGAGATACGGGCTCCGGGCTTCCGGATCAAGGAATGGGACTACTACCTCATTATGGGGGATGACTTCGGCATCGCGATGACGGTTTCCGATGACGGATATATCGGGCTTCAGTCTGTTTCCCTGCTGAAGCTCGGCGATCATCCGTGGGAACATACGGAAACCGTACTGAACGCTTTTCCGATGGGGAAACTGAAGCTTCCGGAAAGCGCGGACGCCGGTGTGACGGAATACGCGGACCGGCGCCTTCAGATGCGTTTTGAGCCGACGAAGGGTTTCCGGCACCTGACCTGCCATTTTGACAGCTTCTGCGACGGGAAGCCTTTTGACTGCGACGTGACACTGTACCAGCCGGAAATGGATTCCATGGTGATCGCGACCCCGTGGCCGGTCAATCACCGCTTTTACTACAACCGGAAGATCAACTGCATGCGCGCGTCCGGAAAAGCGACCTTTGACGGCGAGACCTTCCTTTTCGATCCGGAAAAGCATTTCGGTACGCTGGACTGGGGAAGGGGTGTGTGGACCTATGACAACACCTGGTACTGGGGTTCCGGGAACGGAATTGTGGACGGGCACGACTTTGGCTTCAATGTCGGCTACGGTTTCGGAAACACTGCCGCCGCGACGGAAAATATTCTGTTTTGCGACGGGAAGGCGCACAAGCTGGAGGATGTGACATTCCACATCCCCGACAGCGGCTATACGGATCCGTGGCGGATGACCTCCTCGGACGGACGGTTTGAAATGCGGTTTGATCCGATTCTGGACCGGGCGGCGAAGATCAACGCCAAGGTGATCGTATCGGATCAGCATCAGGTTTTCGGCCGGCTGAACGGGAAGGCGGTCCTGGATGACGGCACCGCGCTCGAAATCCGGGATCTGCTGTGTTTCTTTGAAAAAGTGCATAACAAATACTGAGGAGGGACGGACGATGCTCGGAGGGTTCCGCCTGGAATGTGCCTGCTGCGGCAACGCGTACGATGAGAGTGAGATGCATCTTCTCTCGGACGGACAGGCTGTGTGTGACGACTGCTATGGATGCGGTGAAACTCTGGAATGCGAAGCCTGCGGGGAGCTCTTCCTCTCCGTCGACCTGACGGAGAAGGACGGGAAATTCTACTGCAACGAATGTCTGGCGCGCGAGGGAACGGACGCCCTCCGGACGGACGGAACGACGGGGCATATCTGGACGCAGAAGGATCTGGACGATCTGTTCCTCGGCAGGCAGACCGCGTACAACCCGGGAGAATCGGTGGATATCCGCTGGCCGTCCTATGAGACCGGCGCGGAGTATCAGATGACGCTGACGGTGGACGGGCAGGGAAGGATCGCGGAGATCTCTCCTGTGACCGGGCGGAAGGCGTACCGGGACGCTTCCGGCGGGGTGACGGTTTCCGCCTATCCGACGCTGTCGGAAAACTACGCGGTCGCCATGGCCTGCATCCGGCAGATCCTGGCGGAACAGAAGATGTGATCCGGCCGGCTTTCGGCGATAAGGAGGAAAAAACCGATGGGCGTCTTTATGGACAGAAACAGTCAATGTTTTTATCTTTCCGGCGGAGCGGTTTCCTATGTCCTTCACACGGATGAACAGGGAGCGCTGGAGAATCTGTACTGGGGGAAAAGGATCCCGGACGGTTCGGTCACGCCGGCGCTGGAAAACTATTACGCGGTGGCCTCCTTTGACCGGGACGAGTACCGCCGGCCGCATGAGCTGCCGACCCGCGGAAGCGGATGGTACGGCACGCCCGCGGTGGATCTGGTTAACGCGCAGGGGAATGATGTGGTGACCCTGCGCGTAGTTTCCTGCCGCGTTTACGCCGGGAAGAAGCCGCTGCCCGGCCTGCCGGCGACCTATACAGAGGCGGACGGGGAGGCGGATTCCCTGGAGATCCTGCTCCGGGATCCGCTGACCGGGATCCGGGTGACGGCTGTCTATACCGTGTTCAACGAAAGCGGCGCTATCGCGCGTCATCTGGAGATCGAAAACGGCGGAGAGGCCCCGGCCGTATTGCGCGGCGTGATGGCCGCCAGTGTTCCGCTGTACGGAAACGGATACGATCTGATCCACTTAAAAGGCGCGTGGGCCCGGGAACGCTCCGTGGTCCGGGTGCCGCAGGGGGAGGGCGAATACCGGATTTTCTCCCAGCGCGGCGCGTCCGGTCATGAGGAAAACCCGTTCATCGCGCTGTGCCGGAAGAACGCGGATGAGTTCTCCGGCGAGGTCTGGGCGATGAATCTGATCTACAGCGGAAGCTTTCTGGCGCTTTCCTGCGTCGATAACGCGGGAAACACCCGGATGTCGGCCGGAATGGACCCGGCGACATTCTCCTGGCGTCTGGAGCCGGGAGAGAATTTCTGCACGCCGGAGGCGGTGCTCGTCTATTCCGACGGGGGACTGAACGGGATGTCCCGGACGTATCACCACCTGTATCGCAAAAGGCTCGTGCGCGGCATCTGGCGGGATCTTCCCCGGCCTGTGCTTATCAACAACTGGGAAGCGACTTATTTCGACTTCAATGAGGAAAAACTCCTGAATATCGCGAAACGCGCCCGCCAGATCGGGGTGGAGCTGTTCGTCCTGGATGACGGATGGTTCGGCAAGCGCGACCGGGACGACAATTCGCTGGGCGACTGGGTCGAAAACCGGAACAAGCTTTCCGGCGGGATCGCGGGCATCGCGGAGAAGATCAACGCCCTCGGCATGAAATTCGGCCTGTGGTTTGAGCCGGAAATGGTTTCGCCGGACAGCGATCTGTATCGCGCGCATCCGGATTGGTGCCTGCATGTCGATGGCCGTCCCCGGACGGAGTGCCGCCAGCAGCTGATCCTCGACATGAGCCGCAGGGAGGTCCAGGATTATGTGATCGGCGCGGTGGGCAGCGTCCTGTCCGGTGCGAACATCGAATATGTGAAGTGGGACATGAACCGGAACATGACGGAAGCCTTCTCGGGCGACCGGGCGCCGGAGCGTCAGATGGAGACCCAGCACCGGTATATGCTGGGCGTATACCGCGTGATGGACACGCTGACAAAACAATATCCACGGATCCTGTTTGAAGGCTGCTCGGGCGGAGGCGGACGCTTTGACGCCGGGATGCTGTACTATATGCCGCAGATCTGGACCAGCGACGATACGGACGCGGTGGAGCGGCTGAAGATCCAGTACGGGACATCCTTCGTTTATCCGCCGTCCGCGATGGGAGCGCATGTCAGCGCGGTCCCGAACCATCAGACGGGCCGTGTGACCGGCATGCAGATGCGGGGCGACGTCGCTGTCGGCGGCAATTTCGGATTTGAACTGGATCTGTCGAAACTGAGCGCGGAGGATCTCGCAATCGCGGAGCAGCTGGTCAGCCGCGTCAAACAGTGCAGGAAGCTTGTCCAGCAGGGGGACTTCTGGCGCCTGCTGTCCCCGTTTGAAGGAAACTATACTGCCTGGCAGTTCGTATCGGAGGACCGGAACGAAGCGATGCTGTGCGCGTATATCACGCAGGTGCAGCCCAATTCCGCGCCGCTCCGGATCCGGCTGCACGGACTGGACGCGGAGGCCGTTTACCGCGATGACGCGGGGAACGCGTATTCGGGCGCGGTCCTGATGAATATGGGATATTGGCTCCAGCTGAAACAGGATTATACAAGCCGGGTGATCCGCCTGACCAAAGCGGGCTGCTGATAATTCCTGCAGTGTAAAAAAAGGTTGACATCCTTTTTGTCCGGGGGCATAATAGCCGCCGGACTGTCTTTTGACAGGATCGATTTTGACGGAAAGCCGGTGCGGCGGATGAAAGGCAACAGAAATCTGAATATGACGTCAGGAAACCCTGCGCGCCTGTTGCTGACTTTTTCGGTTCCGATGCTGATCGGAAACATCTTTCAGCAGGTCTACAATCTGGTGGACTCCATGATCGTCGGGCGCCTTGTCGGGGCGGACGCCCTGGCTGCCATCGGCGCGACGTCCTCCGTCAACTTTCTTTTCTTTGCCCTGTGCAACGGCATTGCCTCCGGCGGCGGGATCATCACCTCCCAGGCTTTCGGGATGGGGGATGACGCCCGCGTGCGGAGAAGCATCGCGAACACCGCGGTGGTGATGCTGATCCTTCCGCTCTGTATCGGGACGGCGGCCCTGCTGTCGGTGAACAAGCTGCTGGTCCTGCTCGGAACGCCGCCGGAGATTATGGAGGATTCCCTGGCCTATGCCAGAACAATCTGCATCGGGATCATCTTTGTCTCCCTTTACAACTTCGCGTCATCCATGCTGCGCGCGCTGGGAGATTCGCGGACGCCGCTGTATTTCCTGCTCCTTTCCTGTGCCCTGAACGCGGGTCTGGATCTGCTTTTCGTCGCGGTATGGCATACCGGCGTTCTCGGCGCCGGGATCGCCACGGTCATCTCCCAGTTTGTTTCCGCCGCGATCAGCCTGATCTATGCGCTGAAGAAAAATCCGTATTTCCATCCCACCAAAGAGGAGAGACGTCCGGATCGGAAGATCATCGGCCGGGTGATCCGGCTGGGGGTCCCCATGTCCCTGCAGTTTGCGCTGATCTCGATCTCCAGCATGGCGCTGCAGCGGGTCGTGAACGGATTCGGCGCGGTCGCCGTGGCGGCGTTTACGGCCACGAACCGGGTCGAGCAGATGATCCATCAGCCGTATCAGACGCTGAGCGCCGCGCTTGGGACCTATGCCGGCCAGAACTGGGGCGCGGGGGAAAAACAGCGCGTCATCCGGGGCTATCGCGTGGGCCTGCTGATGATGGCGGTCTTTACCGCGGTGATGGTTCCCATGATCCAGCTTTTCGGCCGGGGGATCATGATGATCTTTGTCAGCGAGGAGCCTGTGATCGACATGGGCGCCGCGGGTCTCCGGATCACCAGTCTGTTCTATCTGTTCCTGGGCGTGATCTATGTGTGCCGCGGAGTCCTGAACGGTCTGGGCGACGCCCGGTTCGCGCTGCAGAACGGGATCGTCGAGGTTATCGGCCGCTTTACGGTGCCTGTGTGGATCACCGGGATCGCGAGCATCGGTGTGTGGGGAATCTGGTGGTCATCCGGGATCGTCTGGTTCATCAGCGGCGCGACAGCCTGGATCCGCTACCGTTATTACAGCCGGAAGATCGGACTGCTGGACAGCCCGGAAAAAGAGAATTAATTTCACGGCGCGGGAAAGAATCCCGCGCCTTTTTTTGCCGGACCGGTCAGCGGAACGCATGCGGATCCGGACACGGACTTGACAAGTTAACCACGGTTAACTATAATAGCCTGCGGATTCAGGAAAGGATGCGAAGTAACGATGACGCTGAAGGATCTTCCGGTCGGAAAGCACGGTGTGATCACCGAAGTCGGAGGAGAGGGAGCCCTGCGGCAGCATTTTCTGGATATGGGCGTGATCCCGGGGGCCGAGGTCAAGGTGCAGAAGCTTGCCCCGATGGGCGACCCGATGGAGCTCCGGATCCAGGGCTATGAGCTGACGCTCCGTCTGGCGGACGCGGAGAAGATCCGGATCCGGCAGGTTTCCAAAGCCGCGCTGGAGGAGGAACGTTCCCGGCGGGAACCCGCCAACCGCAGCAGTCATCCCGGTCTTGGTGAAGGCGGAAAATTCCATATGAAGGGCGACGGCAACCCGCTGCCCGACGGGACCGTTCTCAGGTTTGCACTGGTCGGAAATCAGAATTGCGGCAAGACCACGCTGTTCAATCAGCTGACCGGATCCAACCAGCATGTCGGGAATTTTCCCGGCGTCACGGTCGACCGGAAGGACGGCGCCATCAAGGATCACCCGGACACCCTGGTGACCGATCTGCCGGGAATCTACTCCATGAGTCCCTACACCAGCGAGGAGATCGTCAGCCGGAATTTTGTTCTGGAAAACAAACCGCACGCGATCATCAACATTGTGGATGCCACCAATATCGAGCGGAATTTGTATCTGACCATGCAGCTGCTGGCCATGAACATGCCGATGGTCGTTGCGCTCAATATGATGGATGAGCTGAACGGAAACGGCGGAAGTATCGATATCAACACGATGGAAACGATGCTCGGCGTTCCTGTGGTGCCGATTTCCGCGGCCAGGAACGAAGGCGTCAGGGAGCTTGTCAGCCATGCCATGCACGTGGCTCACTATCAGGAAAAGCCGCTGGAGCAGGACTACTGCGATGAGAACGATCATGACGGCGCGGTCCACCGCTGCCTTCATGCGGTCGAACAACTGACGGAGGACCACGCGAAGCGCGCGGGCATCCCGACGCGTTTTGCCGCGACGAAGCTGACCGAGGGAGATCCTCTGGTCCTGGAACAGCTGAAGCTGGACGATAACGAAAAAGAAATGCTGGAGCATATCATTCTCCAGATGGAAAACGAATGCGGGATGGACCGGAGCGCCGCCGTGGCGGATATGCGCTTCGACTTTATCCGCCGCGTCTGCGAAAAAACGGTCATCCGGCCCCATGAAAGCCGGGAGCATAAACGGTCCCGGGAGATCGACCGGGTCCTGACCGGGAAATATACCGCGATCCCGATGTTCATTCTGATCATGGCCGCCGTGTTCCTGCTCACCTTCAATGTGATCGGCGCGACGCTGCAGGGATGGATGCAGACCGGGATTGGCGCCCTGACGGAGCTGGTTGACTCCGCCCTGACCGGCGCCGGAGTCAGTCCTGTGATCCACAGCCTGGTGATTGACGGCATTTTCGGCGGAGTCGGAAGCGTTCTCAGCTTCCTGCCCGTGATCGTGACGCTGTTCTTCTTCCTGAGCCTGCTGGAGGACAGCGGATATATCGCGCGCGTCGCGTTTTTCATGGACAAACTTCTGCGGAAGATCGGACTCAGCGGCCGGAGCATCGTTCCGATGCTGATCGGTTTCGGCTGCACCGTGCCGGCGGTGATGGCCACCCGGATCCTGCCCAGCGAGCGGGATCGGAAAATGACGATCCTGCTGACGCCCTTTATGAGCTGCAGCGCGAAGCTGCCGATCTATGTCTTCTTTGTCAGCACGTTTTTCCCGAGATCCGGCTGGTGGATCATGACGGGCCTTTACCTGCTGGGCATTGCCATCGGGATCCTGGCGGCGCTTCTGTTCAAGAGGACCCTGTTCCGCGGGGAGGCGATCCCGTTCGTGATGGAACTGCCGAATTACCGGCTGCCCGCTGCGAAAAACGTGGCGCAGCTGCTGTGGGACAAGGCGAAGGATTTCCTTCAGCGTGCGTTCAGCGTGATCCTGATCGCCAGCGTCGTGATCTGGTTCCTGCAGACGTTTGATCTGCGCCTCCATGTGACGGAGGACAGCGGAAACAGTATTCTGGCCGCGCTGGGCGGCATTTTCGCGCCGGCTTTCGCGCCGCTCGGGCTGAATGACTGGCGGATCTGCACCTCCCTGATCACCGGCGTGATGGCGAAGGAGAGTGTGGTCAGTACGCTCGGGATCCTGTTCGGAAACACGCTGACCGGCATTCTGACGGCCCGTGCCGCCGGGAGCCTGCTGGTGTTCAGCCTGCTCTATACTCCCTGCGTCGCCGCGATCGGCAGCGTCCGGCGCGAGCTGGGCGTCCGGTGGGCCGGAGCCATGGTGGTCTGGCAGTGCGTTCTGGCCTGGGTCGCGGCCCTGGCTGCGACCGGCGTCCTGTCGCTGCTCGGAGTCGCATGAACGGAGAGAATACAGTACCATTTATCATGCCATTGCTTGACACAATGTTTCTATCGACTCCTGAAAATTCAAAAGTGAAATCTGTATCGCCGTTCATTCAGCTTAATATAACGGATGGCACAATAAATCAATTCTGTTGGCACTATAAATAACATAATAAATCGACATCGACAAAAAATACAGAGTAACATGTTTTTACACACATTACTCTGTATCGTTTTCCTAACCAACCTGGCAGCAACCATGTTCATTTTTCAGTGTTGCTGTTTTTTCCGTCCGTACGAAGCCGGCGCAGATAGGTTGTATGAGCTGTCCCGGCATTTTGTCGACTGCTCGTGCAGAAAAACATCTTCTTTCCACATCGCGGCGTACTTTTCTTCATCCGGCGGAGGCGTTCTGACGTTGCCCGCCATAGCATGAATTGACGGAAATACGATTGGAATTTACGATTGATTAACCCCGGCTCCGGTGGTATGATGGACGCCGTGACGATAAGAACCGGAGGCTGTGTATGGCACTTGGCGCGACAAAGGATCTGACGGCCGGAAAGCCGATGAAACTGGTGTTGGGGTTCGCTTTCCCGCTGCTGTTCGGTTTTCTGTTTCAACAACTGTACAATGTGGTGGATACCGCCATTGTCGGACGCTATCTCGGCGCCCGGCAGCTTTCTGCCGTGGGAAGCACGGGATCCGTCAACTTCATGGTGCTCGGCCTCTGCATGGGGATCTGTTCCGGTTTCTCCATTCCGGTGGCCCAGTGCTTCGGCGCGGGCGACTTCAGCGAAATGCGGAAGTTTGTGAATCACGCGGTCCGCCTCTGCGCCGGAATCAGCCTGTTCATGGGTCTTCTGACCGCGCTGCTGTGTCAGGCGATCCTCCGGGCGATGAACACGCCGGAGGATATCATCGGGGACGCAATTGCCTATATCCGGATCATTTTCGCGGCGATCCCCGTGACGGTGATGTATAACATGGGCGCCGGGATCCTCCGCTCGCTCGGCGACAGCCGGACGCCGGTCATTTTTCTGATCATGGCCAGCCTGATCAACGTGGTCCTGGATCTTTTCTTCATTCTGGTGTTGAAAATGGGCGTGGTCGGCGCCGCGGTCGCGACCGCCATCAGCCAGCTCTGCTCCGGGGTGGCGTGCGTTCTGGTTCTGATGAAGAAATTCCGGATCCTGAAAAGCACGCCGCAGGAAAAAGCCTTTGACGCGCGTCATGCGAAGCATCTGCTGGGAATCGGACTCCCGATGGGACTTCAGTTTTCGATCACCGCGCTGGGCGCGGTGGTACTCCAGTTCTCCGTGAACGGGCTCGGATCGGTCGCCGTCGCCGCGGTGACCGCGGGCGGAAAGGTCAGCCAGTTCTGCACCTGCGTGTACGACGCGCTGGCTACGACGATGGCCACCTATGCCGGCCAGAACGTGGGCGCGGGCAAATTGGACCGGGTTCACCGGGGCCTGCTGGCTACGACGGTCCTCGGAACGGTCTATACCGCGGTGATCACCGCGGCCATCTGGATCTTCGGCCGGAATATGCTAAGCGTTTTTCTGGATACCGGTGAAACCCGGATCATGGATATGGCAGTCCAGTATATGCGGGCGAACAGCAGCCTGTACTTTTTCCTGCTGCTGGTGAATATCGTCCGGCTCAGCATTCAGGGCATGGGATACACCCGGGTCGCGATGATCGCCGGCGTTCTGGAAATGATTGCCCGGGCCCTGTTCGGCATGGTGCTGGTGCCGCTGTGGGGTTACGACGCGGCTGTTTTCGCCAATCCGGCGGCCTGGATCGCGGCGGACATTTTCCTGATTCCGTGCTATTTCAGCGTGATGAAAAAACTGCGCATGAAGCTCGGACGTGGCCTGAAGCCGTCAGTACAGGAAACGCCGGCGGACTGACGGCGCGGATTTCAATGAACAATGCCCCTCCGGAGATACGGAGGGGCGTTGTGTTCCAACGAACTGATTTATTCAAACTGAAAACGGTCAAAGGAGCCGATGACGCCCTGCGCGTCGGAAAGGAAGGCGAAATAGACCGCTCTTTTTCCGATCACGCCGACGGTGACGCCGGCGGTTTTTTCATATTCGCCCGCGGAGATCTCCGCGCGGGCGATCTCCCGGCCGTTATACGCGTCGATCCGGACGCTGACGGTGTAAGGCTGTTCCGCTTTTCCGCGGACAGTGACACGCTCCGGCGGCTTCGTTCCGAACTGAAGATAGCGGAAGCCCACGGTGACTCCGCCGGTCAGATTGACAACCGGAGCGGACACGTCCTCCTTCCGATCGTAGACCGGAGCGATATACGCCCGTTCGCTGCCGCCGTACACATGACAGGCGTATCCGGCGGAAATGACGGAGCGCGCGTCGAGCCCGTTGATATGCGCGCCCTGGGAGGTCATCTCGACAGGCCCGGCGGAAACCGGCTCTCCGTTTTCGTCATAGGTGATCTTTCCGATGTAGGGGGTCCCGTCGCGGCCGAGCGCGACGTCCACGGGTTCCAGGATCCCCTGCCGGGAGTATTCGTCGGTCCCGGTCTGGCGGTGGCCGAAAACATACCATTGACCGTTCACACAGGTCAGGGATCCGTGATTGTTTCCCCAACGGTAGGTCATGACGCCGCTTCCGTCCGGTCTGGGAAGAATCTCACCGCCGTTGAAGTGGATATCCCCTCCGAAATGATAATCGCCCAGCGGGGTGTCGCTCCATTTGTAGGAGAGGAAGCCGTTGCAGGGTTCATGGACGCCTAGCTCCGGCACATCGTGATCGTAACGCTTGGAATAGATCCAGATATATTTGCCCAGGATCTTCCGCGGACTGGAAGCCTCGAAAAAGGCGTCGTTATGGTCGATATGCTCCTCATCCCCGGGCCAGAGGTTGTTGCAGTGGCCGAGTACGTGGGCGCGGAACGTTCCTTCTTTGATCGTGGCCATATCCTCGTTCAGTTCGGCGCAGAAGGAGGAGCAGAAGCCCCAGTAGGCATATACGCGTCCGTCGTCATCCACCAGGACGCCGGGATCAAAGCCCAGTTCGGTTTTGACCGGATCCGTAAAGGGACCCCAGGGTGTTTTCGACAAGGCGACCGTAATGACGGAGCCTTTCTGCTCCGCCGCGTACATATAGAAGGTATCGCCTTTCTGTACAACATCCGGGGCATAGAGGACGCTGTTATCCGCTGCGGTATAGCAGACGCCGTGACAGGTCCAGTCTGTCAGATCCTCCGCGGGGGCGGACCAGACGACATAATCCCGGCCGCAGTATTGGGTGCGCTCCGTATCGTGGGAGCCGTACACATAGACCCGGGTTTCACCGCCGAAGGTGAAGGTGCGCGGTTCCCCGTCCGGAATATGCTCCCAGAGGGGAAGATAGGGATTGGCGCCGTGAATCAAACCATTCATAGGACGGAACCTCCGTTCTTTTCTTTCTGAACCATATTATAGCTTTCCGGTTCCGCGGAAGCAATGAGAAGAAACGGAAAGAGTCAGGACCCGTTGATTCGCGGGGAAGATAGTGAAAGGAATGTTACATATTGAAACAAATTTAATATTAATTGTTGACAATTGCAACATTATGTGTTAATGTATGCAACAGAGAGGGGGAGACGCGATGAAAACGGCGGGAAACACACCGGCGGTGAACGCGCTGCAGACGCCTGATTTTGCCGGGATGATCCGTTTGGCGAGAAAGGCGCAGGACATGAACCAGGAGCAGCTGGCAGCCCGCGTCGGCGTTACGCGCAACACGGTCGCCGGGTGGGAAACCGGTCATTCGCGTCCCGATCTCGCGACGGTCCCCGCTCTCTGCCGCGCATTACGGATCTCGCTGAACCGCTTTTTCGGGCTGAGAGAGAGCCGTTCCGAAAAGGAGCGCGAGGTGCTGGAGCTGCTTTTCTCCCTGGAAGAGGAAGACCGTCAGGTCCTTCTGTGGCAGGCTGAAGCAATCCGCGACCGCCGCATGCAGCAGCTTCGTGAAGCGACGCTCGGCCGCTTCCGGAAGATCTGGGTCAGCGATCTGGGCGTGGCCGCCGGTTTCGGCGCGACGCTGGACGAAGCCGCGGGAACAGAGATGTTCATCCTGGCCGAAGGTGCCGGACAGGCCGACGAAGTGATCACGGTCTCCGGCCGGAGCATGGAGCCGACCTTCTATGAAGGGGATCAGGTTCTGGTCCGGCACTGCAAGGAACTCCGGGAAGGGGAGATCGGGATCTTCCTCACGGAGGGCGAAGGCTTCATCAAGGAATACCGGAAAGACGGTCTGCATTCCCACAATCCGCAGTACGCAACCATGAAGTTCACCGATCTGAACGATGTGCAGCTGGTGGGTAAAGTGATCGGTACGGTGACCGGGGATATGCTTCCTGACGATAAGCAGCTGAAGATTCTTGAAGAGACTGACACAGCCGGAAAGAGGGGTTCAAAATGACGCGACTGGATATGAACACGCTGAAGAACATCAATACCGCGCTCTTTTTTGCCGGAAGCGCGGAACGCCCCGCCCGGGAGCTGCGCCCCTGGCAGTATGTCATGTCGGAATACGACCGGGTGGGACTGACCCCGCCGGCCGACCTTCCGGATTTTGAATCGGTCGAGGAAGCGCAGATCTGGATGTGCCTCGATACCGGATACAACCGGAGAATCCGCGAAGCCGTATAAAAAAATCCCCGAAGGGCTTGAAAGATCAAATTTTCAGGAGGATGGGACCATGTGGATCACGATGACGAAAGATGAAAAAAGACGCTCCAATCTGGCCTGCTACGCGTTTGCCGCGGGCTGCATGCTGGGGATGATCCTGCTGTCCCTGGTCGCGTGACAGGGTCATTTGTTCCGGCTTTCTTTGACCAGGCAGACGATCAGAGAAATGACGAGCATCGGGATCCCGATGACCCCGCAGGGGATAAACCATTCCCCGCACAGGCTGACAAAGCCTTCAAAGGCATAATCCATCCGATGGCTCTGGATGAAGGCGCCCGGATTTTTGCTGTAGATCAGTCCGATGACGAAGCAGACGGTCAGCAATGCGCCGATGAAGATCGTTACGGCCCCGGAGGTATCGCTCTTTTTCATGGTGATCCACCTCAGAATCATTCAGAATCCGTTCGGCGCGGAACGGCTGTTCCGGCGCGCCGTTGTTCCGGAAGCTATTATACATGGAAATGCGCGGACTTCGCAAGAAGATCCGCTTTTTTCTTCCTGCGGAAAGGTTGACTCTTCGGCGCAGTCAGGTACAATAGGTTCCGGAGGACCGGACCTTGCGGAAGGCCTTTCTGATACCGGAGGAAAAACAAAGCGCCATGAAGATCTTGCTGACGGCGGTGAACGCCAAATTCATTCATTCCAATCCCGCGGTACACAGCCTGCGGGCTTACGCGAAGGATTATCGCGCAGTAACAGATATCGCGGAATATACGATCAATCAGCGGACGGAGGAGATCCTGCGGGATCTGTATGAACGGCGCCCGGATGTGATCGCTTTTTCATGTTATATCTGGAACTGGAAAATGATCCGGGAACTTTTGAGAGAACTGCCGAAAATCCTGCCGGAGACGGAGCTGTGGCTCGGCGGTCCGGAGGTCAGTTTTGACGCGGCGGAGATCCTTCGGGACTTTCCGGCCCTCCGCGGGATCATGATCGGAGAAGGCGAGCAGACCTTTGCGGAGCTGTGCCGTCACTGGACAGAGGGAATGCCGGAACTGAACGGAATAGCCGGCCTTTGCCTTCGGGACGGGTTTACCGCGCCCCGGGAACTGACCGATCTGAACACGGTCCCTTTTTTCTATGATGATCTGAGCCTGTTCCGGGACAGGATCCTCTATTATGAATCCAGCCGCGGCTGTCCCTTCCGGTGCAGCTACTGCCTGTCCTCCATCGATAAATCGGTCCGCTTCCGGGATCTGGAAACGGTGTGCCGGGAAATGGATTTTTTCCTGGATCATCGCGTGACGCAGGTCAAGTTCATCGACCGGACCTTCAACTGCGACCGGGACCGGGCTCTGAAGATCTGGCGATATCTGTCGGATCACGACAACGGGATCACCAATTTTCACTTTGAGATCGCGGCGGATCTGATGACGGAAGAGCAGCTGGAACTGCTGAACAGCGTCCGTCCCGGGCTGTTTCAGCTCGAGATCGGCGTACAGACGACGCACCCGGAAACCGTGGCTGCCATCGACCGGCGCATGGAGGTCGAAAAGGTGCGGCAGGTCGTCGCGAGGCTGAATGAAGGGAAAAATATCCATCTTCATCTGGATCTGATCGCGGGCCTGCCGGAGGAGGATCTGCCGACATTCCGGAACAGCTTCAACGAAGTTTACGCGATGGGCGCCCAGGATCTCCAACTGGGATTCCTGAAGGTCCTGAAGGGTTCGCCCATGGCGGAGCGCGCAGCGGGATACGGGCTTGAATATCTTTCGGAGCCGCCCTATGAGGTCCTGAAGACGAGGTGGATGAGCTACGGCGATCTGCTGGAGCTGAAGAGAATTGAAAACGTGCTGGCAATGTTTCATAACTCCCGGCAGTTTGAACGGACCGTTTCGCTGCTGGTCCGGGAGAGCCGCTCCGCGTTTGACTTTTACGGAGAACTGGCTGACTTTTACAGAAGGGAAGGCTATGAAGAAAATCAGCCCTCCCGCGCGGAAAAGCTGAACCTGCTTCTGCGCTTCGCGGCGGAGCGGCATCCCGAAAAGGAAAATCTGTACCGGGAACTGATTACCTGCGACGCCTATGCCCGCGAAAACTGCAAGCGCCGTCCCGATTTCGCGCGGGATCTTTCGCCGTGGAAGGACAGCATCCGGGAACGGACCTCCCGGCGTGACAGTCACGCCGAACCGTTCTTTTACCGCGTATGGGAGGATGATCCCGGAGCGGAGCGGGAGGAACCGGTCTGGATCATCTTCGATTATGAGCATCGGGATCCGAGGACCGGCAACGCCGAGGTGACTGTTTCAGAATAAAAAAAGCGGAGCCGCAGACAACGGCTTCGCTGTTTTTGAAATGAGGAAGTATTCCGCTTCCGGTCATCATAACAGATCGCGGATATCGGATATGCTGTCGCAGACAAAGGTCGGCCGGACCTCGCTTTTTTCCAGGTCCTCCCGGGAGGTTTCGCCGCTCAGGACCAGGACGGTGGTGATGCCGGCGCGGACGCCGCAGGCGATATCGGTATAGATCCGGTCGCCGATCAGGACTGCGTCCTCTTTGGCGTATCCCGCCTTCCGGATGGCCAGTTCCGCGATGGCGGGCTCGGGTTTGCCGATGAAAAAGGGCCGCCGGCCTGTCGCACGGAAGAGCATTTCGGCAAAGGAGCCGCAATCCGGGGCGTAGCCGTATTCGGTGGGGCAGACCCAGTCCGGGTTGGTGGCCAGATAGGTCACCCCGCGGTTCAGCAGGATGCAAGCGTCCTCCAGTTTCCGGTAGGTCAGTTCGGTATCGTATCCCATCAGCAGACAGTCGACATCCGCCTCCGGCTGATCCGTCACGGGAAAACCGGCGTCCAGAAGCTGGGCCCGGAAGGAAGCGGTCCCCAACGCGTAGATCTTTTTTCCGCGCCAGCTGTTTTTCAGATAAACACACGCGGCGTCGGTGGAGGTGAAAAACTCGTCCGCCTTTGCGGAAATCCCCAGACTCGTCAGCTTTTCCACATACCGGTCCACGGACCTGGAGGAATTATTCGTCACATACAGGTAATTCCCGCCGAGATCGCGAACGGCGCGGAGGAACTCTTTTGTTCCTTCAAAAAGATTCATTCCGAGGTACAGGGTGCCGTCCATATCGAGCAGGAACAGACGTTTTGACCGGAGTGTTTCACGCATATCCATTCATCAGGGATCCTTTCGGATAGCAGTCTTGTGTGATGCATATTGTAATGAATGAGCCGCCGGAAAGTCAAGAAAAAAGCCTTCCGGGGGAAAGAAGGATCATCCGGATCCATAGAAAAAACGGAGCGGGGTTTCCGCTCCGTTTGGAAGGACAGTCCGGATCAGGGGGCCGTTTTGCTGATGAACTCCTTTTTGACGTAGCCCTTGATGCTCTGATACTGAATATAGCACCATCCATCTTTCGTGCTCAGGACCTTGACGGCCGTGCCGATGGGAAGACGGGTCAGATGCGTGTAGGCGGTTCCGGGACCTTTGCGTACATTGACATCTTCGCCGTTGGTACTGACGATGTAGCCGGTGTAGGTCTTGCTGATGGGAGTAGGCTTGCTGGTGGGCTTCGGGGTGGGGGTCACAAGGGACCTGGAAAGATATTTGTTCATGATATATCCCGTGACGCCGCTGACCTTGATCTTGCGCCAGCCGCCGTCGGCGGAGCCGATGACGTTTACTCTGGTCCCGACGCCGAGAGCCTTGACCGTGCCGTAGCCGGTTCCGGGACCGGTGCGCAGGTTGACGGTCCTGCCGTCTTCAGAGGTGACATAAGCCGTGTAGGGCGCGAATGGCGTGGGGGAAGCCGTCGGCTTGGCGGTGGGTTTGGTGCTGGGGGCCGGCGTCGGGGTGACGACGGTCCGGCTCAGGTACTTATGCATGATATAGCCCTTCTGGCTGCCGTACTGGATATAATCCCAGGTGCCGTTGGCATGCTTCAGGACCGTGACCTTGCTTCCGACCTTGAGCTGTTTGATGTTGGCGTAGCCGGTTCCGGGTCCGTTGCGGAAATTCACGCTCTTTCCGTTGGGGGAAGTGACATAGGCGGTGTACTGGACAAACGCGGTCGGCTTCGGAGTCGGCGCGAAGGTCGGCGCGGGAGACGGGGTGGGGCCGGGCTTCTTTCTGGAAAGATACTGGGTCATCATATAGCCGACGCCGTTCTTATACTCAATCTCGTCCCAGGTTTTGCCGTGCGAGAGGACCTTGACGGCCGTGCCGACCTTGAGCTTGCCGATGACGGTATATCCCTTGCCGGCGCCTTTGCGGA
Source organism: uncultured Clostridia bacterium (assembly GCA_937906775.1). GTDB lineage: Bacteria > Bacillota > Clostridia > Christensenellales > Aristaeellaceae > Aristaeella. The sequence goes on along the minus strand of CALCUD010000025.1, from coordinate 48,587 downwards.
CATTGACGGTCGAGGTATTCGAATTGGTGACATAGGCCGTATAGCCGCCGGTTTTTTTCGTCGGGGCGACATATTTTTTGGAAAGGTAGCTGTTCCGGACATATCCGCTTCCGGCGGTGGTGGAAACGTAGTCCCAGGCGGTGCCGTGACTGAGCACCGTCACCTTCAGTCCCTTGCTGAGGGTGGTCTTCGACGCGAACGAAGTCGCCGGACCGGAACGGAGGGCCGTTTTGTCCGCAGTGATCCATGCTTTGTAGCTGGCGGTGGATTTGAGATATTTGCTCATCACATAGCCTTCGTGGCCGTCTGTGAATTTAACATAACTCCAGTCGCCGTATTTTTTGGATACGGTGAGCGCGTAGTCCTGGCGGTAGTTGGCGAGGATCTTCGCGTCGGTATAGGGGAGCTGACGAAGCTTGACCCATGAAGTACCGGATACATGATAGTACACGGCGGACGCGACAGCGCAGGAAGCGACCAGGATGAGAACCAGCAGCGCGGTCAGCAGGACACGTTTTTTCATTCGGAATCCCTCCATTTCCCTTATCAGCGGGAGAATATACCATGTTTATTATATCTTTTTTGTCACATTTTGCAATTCCCTATATATGGGGTAGAAACGAAGAAAAATCTGGCTTTATACACAAAAACGCTCCTGGGGGACACATACCTGAAAATGAAATATTTTTAATAAATATGAAAGAATCGGAAATACGATCGTAAAGATTTTGTATCAGTTGCCGCCGCGAGTCCGCGGGGCTGATAAACTTTTCACAAACCCTCTTGACTTTACTGCGGTAAAGTGATAGCATGATAAAGAAATTGAGACTGGAGGGACGCGGATGTTGATCGAGGACAGCGTCATGGACGCGCGGGAGCGGATCGGATTCCGGCTCCGTGCATTATACCGGGAACACGGCTATGACCGCTACAGGATGAGCAAATTTGAGGAATACGATCTGTACAGCCGGAACAAGGATTTTCTTTTTTCCGACAGCGTGATCACCTTTACGGATACCAACGGACGACTGATGGCATTGAAGCCGGACGTGACCCTTTCCATTGTGAAGAACGGCAAAGACCGTCCCGGCGAAATTCAGAAGCTTTACTATCACGAGAATGTGTATCGGGTTTCCGGCACGGCGGACGGATTCCGGGAGCAGACCCAGGTCGGCCTTGAATGCATGGGACAGGTCGGCAGCGCCTGCATCGCCGAGGTTCTGAAACTGGCGGCCGAAAGCCTTCGCCTTTGCTCGGACAGCTTCGTGCTTGAGATCAGCCATCTGGATCTGCTGACGGCGTTTGTCGACGCGATCGCGCCGGACCGCTATACCCGTGAAAAGATCCTGGCCTGCGCGGGAGAAAAGAACCTGCACGGGATCTCCCGGATCTGCAGGGAAGCGGGTCTCAGCGAAGGCGCGGAAGAACCGCTGAAGCAGCTGCTGAGCCTCTACGGCACGCCGAAGACGGTCATGCCGAAGATCCGGGCGCTCGCGGAGGAAAACGGCTGCGGGGAATACGCCTCCGAGCTGGGACACGCGGTGGCGGTATTCGCCGGGAGCGTCGATGAAAACAGGGTCTGGATTGATTTTTCCGCGACGGGCGATGTAAAATATTACAACGGGATCGCGTTCAAGGGCTTCATCAGCGGGATCCCGGACAGCGTCCTTTCCGGAGGTCAGTATGATTCGCTGATGCGGAAGATGGGCCGGAAGGATCACGCGATCGGATTCGCGGTGTTCCTGGACAGCCTGGAACGGCTCGCGGAAGGAGGCGGGGCGGATGCTTAACGTAGCTTTGCCGAAAGGACGGCTGGGAGAAAAGGTCTATGCCATGTTCGCGCGGGCCGGCTTTGAGTGCCCCGCCCTGCTCGAGGACAGCCGGAAACTGATCTTTGAAAACCCGAACGCCGGAGTACGCTATTTCTGGGTCAAGCCCAGCGACGTCGCGATCTATGTCGAACGCGGCGCGGCGGATGTCGGCGTGGTCGGGAAGGACATCCTTCTGGAGTACCGCCCGGAGGTGTACGAGCTGCTCGATCTGAACGTCGGCAAATGCCGGCTTGCCGTGGCGGCTCCGAAGGGCTTTACCGATCCGCGCGACCGGACGCTGCGCGTCGCGACCAAATTCTCCCGGGTGGCGCGGGATTATTATTCCGGCGTGGGACGGGATATCGATATCATCCACCTGAACGGCTCCATCGAGATCGCGCCGATCCTCGGGCTGAGCGATGTGATCGTGGATATCGTTGAAACCGGAACGACCCTGCGGGAAAACGGGCTGGAGGTCGTGGAAACCATCGTGCCGGTATCCGCCCGTCTGATCGCCAACAAATCCGGCTTCAAGTTTAAAACGGCTCCTATCGAAAAACTGACCGCCTCTCTGGCGAAAGAAACGGAGGAAAAACAATGATCCGTATCATGAAATTCGGCGAGGTTTCCCCGGAGGAGATCTTTGCCCGGAAGATCCCGACCGCGAACGTGACGGACACGGTGGCGGAGATCCTGAAAAATGTAAAGGAACGCGGCGACGCGGCGCTCCTGGAATATACCGCAAAGTTTGACAAGGCCGAACTCGTTTCTCTGCGCGTGAGCGCGGAGGAAATGGACGAGGCGTTCGCACAGGTGGAGGGAAGCTTTCTGGAGGTGCTCCGGAAGGCGGCGGAAAACATCCGGAAGTTCCACAGCCGGCAGGTACGGAACAGCTTTATGATCAACGACGAGGACGGCGTGGTCATGGGCCAGAAGGTGATCCCGCTGGACCGGGTCGGCCTGTATGTTCCCGGCGGCACCGCCTCGCTTCCCAGCAGCGTTCTGATGGGCGTGATTCCCGCGAAGATCGCCGGCTGCCGGGAGATCGTAATCGCGACGCCTCCCGGAAAAGACGGAAAGATCGCTCCCGTGATCCTCGCGGCGGCCAGGATCGCCGGAGCGGATACCGTGATCAAGGCCGGCGGGGCGCAGGCGATCGCGGCGCTGGCTTACGGGACGGAAAGCGTACCGAAGGTCGACAAGATCATGGGCCCCGGCAATGCCTTCGTCAATGAAGCGAAACGTCAGGTGTTCGGCCAGGTGGCCATTGACATGATCGCCGGTCCGAGCGAGATCATGGTCGTGGCGGACGGAAAGAGCAATCCCGCCTATGTCGCGGCGGATCTGCTGAGCCAGGCGGAACACGACAGGCTTGCCAGCGCTGTTCTGGTGACGGACAGCCCGGAGCTGGCGGAAAAGGTCCGGGATGAGATCGAGCGTCAGCTGCCGCTCCTCACCCGCGAGGAGATCGCCCGCGCGTCCGTTGAGAACAACGGGAAGATCATCGTCGCGGAGGATCTGAAAAAGGCGATCGAAGTCGCGAATGAGATCGCGCCGGAGCATCTGGAACTCTGCCTGGACAATCCCTTTGACTATCTGGACGGGATCCGGCACGCGGGCAGCGTGTTTATGGGCCGAAACTGCCCGGAGGCGCTGGGCGATTATTTCGCCGGGCCGAACCACACCCTGCCGACGCAGGGAACTGCGAGATTCTCCTCGCCGCTGAGCGTGGATGACTTTGTCAAGAAAACGCAGTATACTTACTTCACCGCGGACGCGCTGGGACGCGTGGCTCGCGATGTGGAAGCCTTTGCCCTGAAGGAAGGCCTGACGGGACATGCCCGGAGTGCCGTGATCCGGCTGGAGGAGTAAACGGAATGAGCCGATTTTTTTCCGAGAGATATGCTTCGCTTGAACCCTACGTTCCCGGCGAGCAGCCGAGGACCCGGAAATACATCAAGCTGAACACCAACGAGAATCCTTTCCCGCCGCTGCCTGCCGTCGCGGAGGCCGTCAGGAACGCCGCCGGTTCGCTTTCCCTGTACAGCGATATCGAATGCACCGGACTGCGGAAGGCCCTGGCGGAAAAGCTTGGCGTGAAGCCGGAACAGCTGCTGATGACCAACGGAAGCGACGAGATCCTGAACTTCGCGTTCATGGCTTTCTGCGATGAAAAGACGCCCGCGGTCTTCGCGGATGTGACGTACGGCTTCTATCCCGTATTTGCGGGGATCAACCGGCTGCCGTTCCGGATCATCCCGCTGAGGGAGAACTGGCGGCTGGAGCCTTCCGACTATTTTAACGCGGGCGGGACCGTGTTCATCGCCAATCCGAATGCGCCGACCGCCGTCGCGCTGACCAGGGCGGAGATCGAATCCGTTCTGAAGGCCAATCCGGATCATGTCGTTGTCGTTGACGAGGCCTATGTGGACTTCGGCGCGGAAAGCTGCGTTCCGCTGATCGATACCTATGAAAATCTGCTGGTGACGCAGACTTTTTCCAAATCCAGATCCCTGGCGGGAGGACGGCTGGGATTCGGGATCGCGAACGAGAAGCTGATCCGGGATCTGAACACGGTCAAATTTTCGACGAACCCCTATAATGTGAACAGCCTGACGCAGGCGGCCGGTATTGCCTGCGTCGGGAACGATGAATACAACGCTGAGAATTGCCGGATCATCTCCGAAACCCGGGAATGGGTGAAGGAACAGCTGCTGGCTATGGGCTTCAGCGTCACGGATTCCAGAACGAATTTCCTGTTCGCGGAACACCCGGAAACGGACGGCGGGGAACTTTACCGGAAACTCAAAGAGCGAGGCATCCTGATCCGCCACTTTACCCAGGAGCGCATCCGGAACTGGAACAGGATCACGGTCGGAACAAGGGAAAACATGGAGATCCTGGTCAGGGAGATCCGGAATATTCTGGAGGAAAACAAATGAGAAACGCGCAGATCGCCCGGAAAACGGGGGAAACGGATATCCTGATCCGGCTGGAACTGGACGGGACCGGAAAATCGGAGATCGATACCGGCGTTGGGTTCATGGATCATATGCTGACGCTGTTCGCACGCCATGCCCGGTTCGATCTGAAAGTGAAATGCGCCGGGGATACCCGGGTCGACGATCATCACAGCGCCGAGGATATCGGCATCGCGCTGGGACAGGCGTTCGCGGAAGCCCTGGGGGATAAACGCGGAATCGTCCGTTACGGCAGCATGACCCTGCCTATGGACGAGACGCTGATCCTGACGGCTGTGGATCTGTCCGGAAGGGACTGGCTGGGCTACGGGCTTGAGATCCCGACGGAGAAGGTCGGCACCTTCGATACGGAGCTGGTGGAGGAGTTTTTCCTCGGCTTTGTCCGGAACGCGAGGTGCACGCTGCACATCCGCCAGCTGGCCGGGAAAAACAGCCATCATATCATTGAAGGAACATTCAAGAGTTTTGCCCGGACCTTGAAGGAAGCGGTAAAGATCGATCCTGATTTTGCCGACGAGATCCCGAGCACGAAGGGAGTTCTGTGATGACCGCGATCATCGATTACGGGGTCGGAAACCTCTTCAGCCTGAAAAGCTCCTTCGCCGCGATCGGCGAGGAAGCCCGGGTGACTTCCGAACCGGAGGAACTCCGGAAGGCGGACCGGGTGATCCTGCCCGGTGTCGGCGCTTTTGCCGATGCCGCCGCCAAGCTGCGGGAATCCGGCCTGGCGGACACGGTCCGGGAGATTGCCGTCGCGGGGAAACCGTTGATGGGAATCTGCCTGGGAATGCAGCTGCTGTTTGAAAAAAGCTATGAATACGGCGAGAATAAAGGTCTCGGGCTGCTCCGGGGCGAGATCCGTCCGATTTCGGAGCGGATCCCCGAAGGGCTGAAGATCCCCCAGATGGGCTGGAACGCCCTGATCTTCAAAAAGGAGTCCCCGTTGTTCCGGTATATCCGGGAAGGGGACCATGTCTATTTTGTACATTCCTACAGCGCCGTGGGCTGTGAAGACAGCCTGCTGGCGACAACGGAATACGGCGCGGAGCTGACGGCCTGCGTCGGAAAGGGAAAGATTCTGGGCTGTCAGTTCCATCCGGAAAAGAGCGGAAACGTGGGGCTGAACATCCTGCGGGCCTTCTGTGAGGTGAAAGCATGATCATTTTTCCGGCAATTGACCTTTACGAAGGCAAGGCGGTCCGACTTTACAAAGGTGACTACGCGCAGATGACCGTTTACAGCGAACATCCCGAGGAAATCGGGGAGGCTTTTGCGGCAGCCGGCGCGACGCACGCGCATCTGGTGGATCTGGAGGGCGCAAAGACCGGAGAAACGCCGAATCTGGAAACGGTTCTCCGGATCCGGGAAAAGGCCGGGCTCTTCTGCGAGATCGGCGGCGGTATCCGGTCCATGGATACGGTGAAGCGCTATCTGGAATCCGGACTGGACCGGGTCATTCTCGGCACCGCGGCGGTGGAGGATCCCGCCTTCCTGGACAGCGCTCTGTCCCGGTACGGGGAAAGGATCGCTGTCGGAGTCGACATCCGGGACGGGTTCGTCGCGATCCGGGGCTGGACGGAAAAGTCCACGCTGCCCTTTCTGGATTTCTGCCGGGACATGTCAGGGCGCGGCGTGAAGACGCTGATCTGTACTGACATCAGTCGCGACGGCGCGATGCGGGGTACGAACCGGGAGCTGTACCGGGAACTGAAAAAGGAACTGAATCTCGATATCACCGCCTCCGGCGGGGTTTCCACGCTGGAGGATGTGGAGAGCCTGCGGCGGATGGAGCTGTACGGCGCCATCATCGGCAAGGCGTACTACACCGGGGATATCGATCTGAAGAAAGCGATTGAGGTGGCCCGATGATTACGAAACGGATCATTCCCTGCCTGGACGTGAAGGACGGCCGGGTGGTCAAAGGGGTCAACTTTCAGGGACTGGGCGACGTGGATTCACCGGTGAAGCTGGCCAAATACTACAGCGATCACGGGGCGGATGAGCTGGTGTTCTACGATATCACCGCCAGCGCCGAGGGACGCGCGCTGTTTACGGACATCCTGACGGAGACGGCGAAGAGCGTTTTCATTCCCCTCACGGTCGGCGGCGGAATCAATACCACGGCGGATTTTGACCGGGTGCTCAAATGCGGCGCGGACAAGGTCAGCGTCAATTCCGGTGCGATCCGGGATCCCTCGCTTGTCGGAAAGGCCGCGAAGCTCTACGGCGACCAGTGCGTGGTGCTCAGCGTCGATGTGAAGCGGGTGGACGGCGTGTTCCGGGTATTCGCCAAAGGCGGACGCGAGAATACGGGGATGGAGGCCATTGAATGGATCCGGCGGTGCGTCGGGGACGGCGCCGGTGAGGTGGTTGTCAACTCCATCGACACCGACGGCGTGAAGAAGGGCTTCGATCTTGAAATGCTTTCCGCCGTGTGCGACGCGGTTCAGGTGCCGGTGATCGCCAGCGGCGGGGCCGGGAACATCCAGGATTTCATTACGCTGTTCCATACGCTGCCCGGCGTGGACGCGGGACTGGCGGCCTCAATCTTCCATTTCGGCGAAGTGGCGATCGACGATCTGAAGAAAGCCATGGCGGAGAACGGAATCTCCGCCAGAAGATAAAGGAGGAACCGGAATATGTTTGATCCGGAAACACTGAAGTTTGATGAAAACGGTCTGATTCCCGCGATTGTGACCGACGCGGAAACCGGCAAGGTCCTTACGCTGGCCTATATGAACCGGGAAAGTCTGAAAATTTCCATGGAAAAGGGTCTGACCTGCTTCTGGAGCCGCAGCCGTCAGGAACTCTGGTTGAAGGGGGAGACCAGCGGCAATTATCAGCATATCGTATCCATCACCGCAGACTGCGACGGGGACGCGCTGCAGGTCAAGGTAGAGAAGGACGGACCGGCCTGCCATACCGGCGCGGACAGCTGCTTCAATGACGTGATCTGGGAAAGCGACGAGCGTCACGAATTCACGCTGCAGGGACTGATGGATCTGATCGAAGGCCGGAAGACCGAGAAGAAGGAAGGCTCCTATACGACCTATCTGTTTGAAAAGGGCCTGGACAAGATCCTGAAGAAGGTCGGCGAGGAATCCACCGAGGTCATCATCGCGGCCAAGGACCGGGACAAGGCGGAAACCGTATATGAGATCGCGGACCTGACCTACCATGTCATGGTCCTGATGATCGAGGCCGGTATTTCCCTGCAGGATATTCATAAGGAACTGGCTTCCCGTCATGTGATCGATCATAAGGTCAAGCAGGAGAAAATGACCGGCAATGCGTGATCTGCATATGCATACCGTCTTTTCGGACGGAAAGGATACGGCGGAGGAGATGGTCCTTTCCGCCATCGGAATGGGGCTGGATACCGTCGGCATCTCCGAGCATTCCCCCACGGATTATGACGATTGCGGAATGAAGCCGGAAACGGAACCGCTTTACCGCGCGGAAATGGCGCGCCTGAAGGATAAGTACGGGGATCGGATCACAGTCCTGTGCGGACTGGAGCGGGATTACTGGAGCGAGATTACCGGTGAATATGATTATGTGATCGGCTCCGTCCACGCACTGAAAATGCCGGACGGGCATCACGTGACGGTCGACTGGACGCCGGACCGGCTGGAAAACTGGGTCTGCCAATACTTCGGCGGGGACTGGTACGCTCTCGCGGAAGCCTATTATGAGCTGGAAGCGGACGTGGTCCGGAAGACCCGATGCGACATCATCGGTCACTTCGACCTGATTACCAAGTTCAACGAAAAAGGGCATTACTTTGACGAGAACCATCCGCGCTATGTTGCCGCCTGGCAAAAAGCGGCGGACGCGCTGCTGAAGACGGGAAAACCTTTCGAGATCAATACCGGAGCGATGTCCCGCGGGTGGCGGACCTCCCCGTATCCCTCGGAACCCATCCGGGAATATCTGAAGGCCCGCGGCGCGACGCAGATCCTTTCCAGCGACAGCCATTGCCGGGAAAACATTGCTTATCAGTTTAAAAACTGGACGGACCTGGCTCCCTGATGAGGCCCGGTTCTTTTTTCTGCAACCCCAAAGCAGACTGGCGCCGAAAGCCGGGAAGGACTTTCAGATTCAGAATTATACGAGCAATCCCACATATACAGTCAATACGTTTACAGGTGACGAAGCCATACCGTACACTATCGGGGTTCAAGGAATGGGAAACTATACAGACACCAATTCCTGTGACTGCAAAATTGTGCCCAAGTCCGTTACCGTCACTCCGGACGATCAGACCATCGTCAGGGGAGATCCCTGCCCGGCATTCACCTGGACATCCGGCGACGCCGCCGATGACGGGAGACTGAAAGAAGACGGTCTCACGTTCGGCGTCACGGAGGACATCAGCGTCCCCGGAACCCATCCGATCACGGTTCAGCAGAGGTACAGGGATGGGGGCAATTACAGGGTTGATTACCGCGAAGGAACCCTCACCGTACTGGACATCTTTACGGTGACCTTTGAAACCGGCGGCGGCAGCGCGGTTCCGGCGCAGAGCGTTACGGAAGGGAAAACGGCTGTCAGACCTTCCTCCGATCCCACCCAAAGCGAAAAGAAATTCATCGGCTGGTTTACCGATGCGAACTGCACTCAGGCATATGACTTCTCCACACCTGTGAAGGCAGCCCTGATCCTGTACGCCGGATGGGAAAACGCGTCGGTTCCTGCCCCCACTCCGACGCCCACTCCGACGCCTACTCCCGTTCCGACGTCAACCCCGGCTCCCGATGCCGATCCGGTCATCATTGAGGGTCAGAACAACGAATGGACCGAAAGCAGCCAGGGGAAACTGAAATTCCGTTCCGACGCCGACTACAGCACCTTCATCCGTGTTGAAGTGGATGACCGGACCGTGGATCCCGTCAACTACATTTCGGCTTCCGGTTCCACTGTTGTTTATCTGAAGCCCGCCTTCCTGAAGAGCCTGAAACCGGGCCGGCACAAGCTGGCGATTGTCTCTAAACTGGGGAATGTCGAAAAGAAAGCACAGACCTATTTCACCATAAAGCCCGCTGTGATTCCGCCGGTTCCGGCTACCGGAGACAGCACCCCCACGGCGCTGCTGCTTCTCCTGTGCATTGCGTCCGCCGGCACGGCTTTCCTCCTGCTGAAACGGAGAAAGCAGCGGTAACCGGGGAACTTCACGGACGCGGCCTTCGCCGCGAACGGGAATCCTTTTCGCGTCGTATATCTGTTTTCCCGATTTCTGACAGATGAGCCTTCTCCTCCGGAGAAGGCTTTTTCATGCGGATTTACGGATTTCAGAAATAAGTTTACAATCTGTTCATACTACGTTTCCCAAGAATTCATAAAAAGCGGGATCATTTATGTTATGATGATTCCAGCAGCAAATAACGGGAAGGAGAACCGGATTATGAGTAATGAAAAGCCGACAGCCGTGCCGACACCGGATATCGGGAAAGAAAAGAAGAAGAAAAGGAAAGCACGCCGGATTATCCGTCGGGTGATTGTGACCCTGCTGATCCTGGCTCTTCTGGCGGGTGCCGGTTTTTACGCCTGGAGCCGCCTGAAGGCGGAATATACCGTCAATTATGAAGCGTACAATACCACGACCGGCAGCATATCCAACGCGCTGTCCTTCAGCGGCACCATTCAGACCGTGAATTCCCAGACCGTATATGCCAAAGGCAGTCCGGATGTCCGGGCGGTTTATGTCCGGGAAGGGGATCCGGTGAAAAAAGGAACCCGTCTGGCTAAGCTCAGCAACGGGCAGACACCGGAAGCGGAGATCGACGGAACCGTGAATCAGGTCTACTATGCCACCGGTGATACGGTAGCCGCGGATGACGCCGTGGCTCAGATTGTGGATTTTACACACATGACGGTAAGCATTCGCGTGGATGAATACGACATCGGCGATGTGCACGTGGGGGATGACTGCCGGATTACGACGACCGCCACGGAGAAAACGTTTGAAAGCACCATTGCTTCCATAGACTATGTTTCCAGCTCCGGAGGAAGTGTCGCTTACTATACCGCGAAGGCCTATGTCGACGTGGATGAAGGCTGCTACCCCGGAATGCAGGTTACGGTGACCGTCCCCAAGGAAGAGGCGACCGACGTCGTGATCCTGAAGGCGGACGCGATCAGCTTTGACGAGAACAACAAGGCTTTTGTATACCTCCGGGATGAGGAGGATCAGGTCACGCGGCAGTATATCGCGACCGGCGTTTCCAACGGTAACTATGTCGAGATTACGGAAGGACTGGCATCCGGAGATACAGTCTATGCCGAGATGAAGGTGGATACAACCACCGCGGGCCTCTTCGCGGGTCTGTTCGGCGGCCGGAACTTCTTTGGCGGCGGCATGCAGATGCCCGGAGGGAACAGAAACTTCGGCGGCGGGAACGGCGGATATAACATGAATAACGGGAACGGTGGAAACAACAGGACCAACAACGGCGGAACCGGCGGAAACCGGTCGGGAAACTGATCGGAAAAGAGGGCGGAATATGAGCGAACTCTTTTTCGAAATGGAGAAGATCAACAAGTATTACACGATTGGCGAGGAGCAGGCGCATATTCTGAAGGATATCTGCCTGACCGTTTCCCAGGGCGAGTATCTGAGCGTTCTCGGCCCCAGCGGAAGCGGAAAGAGTACGCTGATGAACATTATCGGGTGCCTCGATACTGCGACCAGCGGAAGCTACTGCCTCCACGGGCATGAAATCGAGGAACTGGATGAAAAAGAGCTGGCGCGTATCCGGTCCCGGGAGATCGGATTCGTTTTCCAGAACAGCCAGCTTCTGCCCCGACTCACGGCGCAGAAGAACGTGGAGCTGCCCCTGATCTATGCCGGTGTTCCCCCGAAGGAGCGGCGTGAACGCGCCCGGGAGATGCTGGTCCGGGTCGGCCTGGAGGACCGGATGGGGCACCGGCCCAATCAGCTCTCCGGCGGACAGCAGCAACGGGTCGCGGTGGCCAGGGCGCTGGTCGGAAATCCCAGCATTCTGCTGGCGGACGAACCCACCGGCGCACTGGACCAGAAAACGGGATTTCAGGTCATGGAGCTGTTTCAGGAGCTGAGCGAAGAAGGGAAAACCATCATTATGATTACCCACGACACTCATATCGCGTCCTTCGCGAAACGGGTGGTGCATATCATTGACGGCGTTCTGACGGAAGGCGGTGATTTCGGAGATGCTTAAGTCATTCCGGAAACCCCTGATCATGCTGAAGGAATGTTTTGTCATGAGCCTGGACAACATCCGCGGCAACAAGGTCCGGAGCTTCCTGACGATCCTCGGCATCATGATCGGTGTTACCGCCGTGATTGCCCTGATCACTACGGTCTCCGGTTTCTCCGGAACCCTGAGCGACAGCTTCAGCGGCATGGGCGCCGGCACACTGATGGTCAGCGTCACCGGCAGCGACCTGAAGGAAGGCCTCAGCGCGGACGATCTGAAGGAACTCGCAGAGCTGGAGATTGTTGACGGAATCACGCCGTCTGTCAGTCTGCGGGCCCGGGTCAGCCGGGGCGGGAAATATCAGACGAACGTTGCGGTCTCCGGCAAGAATGCCTATTACTTCACCCGAAATCCGGACGCGGTCGGACGCGGCCGGAAGCTGACGACCATTGATGAGGACAACCGCTGTTTTGTCTGCCTGATCAACGGAGATACCGTGGAGGAACTGTTCTATGGCGTTGATCCGGTGGGGGAAACCGTGTATATCGAGGGAATCCCGTTCCTGGTGGTCGGCCTGATGAACGATGACGCGAGCAAGAGCCTGACCGATATCATAAGCGGCAGCGCGGATATCCTGATCCCCTATACGACCGGGCTGAAGATGAACAACGCGAGCCTGGTTACGGGAATGACGGTCTACCTGAAGGATGACACGGATTCCGAATCCGCTTCGGATCTTCTGGAAGAAAAGCTGGATGCCATGTTCTCCTTTGAGGATGACTGCTTTACGATCACTACCATGAGCAGCATTGAGGATACCATGGAGTCCATGCTGGGAATGGTGAGCACCCTTCTGGCGGGAATCGCGAGCATCGCGCTGGTTGTCGGCGGGATCGGCATCATGAATATGATGCTGACCACCGTTACGGAACGCACCGCGGAGATCGGTCTGAAGAAAGCACTCGGCGCGATTCCGTGGCAGATTCAGGTCCAGTTCCTGATCGAAAGCTTCCTGCTGAGCATCATCGGCGGACTGATCGGTGTGCTTCTCGGTGAAATCCTGAGCATGATTCTCTGCAATGTGATGGACATGGCCTTTACCCTGAATACCGGGGCAATCCTGCTGGGGGTCGGCTTCAGCGCCGCGGTCGGCATTCTCTTCGGCTGGGCACCCGCCCGGAAGGCCAGCAAACTGAACCCGATTGACGCGCTGCGCGCCAATTGAACATAAATGGACAACGGAGGGGGATTATCATGAGGAAACATTGGAAAACGACCCTGGCGATCGGATTGATTCTGTGCCTGCTGAGTGCCTGCGCGATTGCGGACGGCGTGAGCCTGACGGGCAGCGTTGTCTGCGACAGTGTACTGGTCCAGACGGCTTCCTACGGCGGTACCGTTGAAAACGTGAATGTCCATGTGGGGGATCATGTCAGCGCGGGAGACGTTCTGGCGACCATTGAAACGACAAAAGTTTTCGCGGAGCAGGACGGAACCGTGCGCCTGTTCGGCCAGATCGGCGACAACGCGGAAACTGTCGCGACCCGCTATGGCGCTGTGGCCTATGTGGAACCGAAGATCCGGTATACCATCTCCGGCTCAACCAGAAATGCGTACAACGCGGAAGCCAACAAAATCATCCATCCCGGTGAAAAAGTCTGGCTGAACGTTACGTCGAACGGGCATAAGGGAACCGGCATCGTGACTTCCGTCAGCGGCAACAGCTATACGGTGGAAGTGACGGACGGCGATCTTGTTTCCGGCGAGAGCGCCATCATTTACCGCGACGAGACGCTGGCGTCCACCTCCAAGATCGGAAAAGGGAACACGGCGCTGGCGGCTAATCTGGCCTACACCGGTACGGGGCTGATCGCGGCTTTTGCCGCCGAGGACGGCGCGGAAGTTCATGCCGGGGATCTGCTGTTCGAAACTGTATCCGGAACAAGGAACGGCGCGGATCAGGATCTGACGGTCATCCGGGCGGAAACGGACGGCGTGATCGCCACGCTGAGCATTAACGCCGGAGCAGCTTTGAACGCCGGAGATACCGTGTGCGAGATCAATCCCGATAACGGCCTGCGTGTGGAAGCGCCTATCGGAGAGAGCGATCTGATCAATCTGAAGGTCGGGGATACGGTGCTGGTGGAATTCACCTATGTCAATAACGGTGAGTTTGCCGTGGCGGGTACGGGGGAACGGATCGGCATGATCGGAACGGCGGCCGCGGAGGACAGCGAGGAATCGAGCTTCACCGTGAGCGTTAAGCTTTCAGATATCACGAACGCGGCTTACGGTCTGACGGCGGTGGTATCCGTGCCTGACGATACTCCGGAAGAATCTGCCGAACCGGAAACCGCGACGGAGGAAACCGGCGCGGAGAACAACGCAGCCGTTCTTCCGGAAATGCCGGAATGACAGCCGCCTGAAGGAACTGACGGCGGATTCCCGGAACGCGGACCGGAAAATTTCGCGGAATGACGGCGGGAACATGAAGATTGCGGCGTGGAACACGCCGGATCCGGAAAGGAGCAACAACTCTTTTCCGGATCTTCTTTTTGGTGTAATATATGATTCGGATGAATCACGATGACGCTGAGGTGAAACAGATGAAAACCCTGATTCAGCTTTTTGAGGAACGCAGTATCGAAAATACGATCTCGGTCGAGACATTCCGGCCGGAGCGCGTGATCTACCTGTGCACCGCGGAAACCGTCAGCAACGCATCCCTGAAAAGCAGCCTGAAGGAGCATTTCGCGGCAAGGGGACTGAAGCTGGAGACCGAATTTGCCGAAACCAGTCTGTACAAGACCGACAGGATCCTGAACCGTCTGCGGAAACTGACGGATCAGTATCCCGACTGCGCGATCGATATTACCGGCGGAACGGACGCCGCCCTTTTCGCCGCCGGTATGATCTGCCGTGAAAAGGGAATTCCCGCATTCACCTATTCCAGAAAACAAAACAGATTTTACGATATTCTGAACGCGCCGTTCGCGGAGGAAACGCCCTGCGGGCTGAGCTATACGGTCGAAGAATTTTTCAGGATCGCCGGAGGCAGAATGCGCCCCGGACGTGTTGACAACGCGCTTCTGGAACGGCATCTTCAACAGTATGACGCTTTCTTCGCAATCTATCTCCGGTACCGCCGTAAATGGACCGGTGCCGTGACCTTTTTCCAGCGGATCTCCCAGCCGAAGGAAGGAGAGCCTTTTTCCCTTTCCGTTTCCGGAACAAGGATCCAGAAGGGGGAACGGGGCAAAAATGTGACGGCGCCGCCCGAGATGCTGAAAGAACTGGCAGATATCAGATTCCTGGAAAAGCTGGATCTGTCCGATCCGAACCGGGTATCCTTTGCGTTTGCGGACGAACAGGTACGGTTCTGGCTGCGGGATATCGGAAGCGTTCTGGAACTGTACATATACAAGGCCTGCCTGGACGCGAAAATTTTCGGGGATGTCGTCAGTTCCGCCATCGTGGACTGGGAAGCGGACGGGACCCGGGATGCGGTATCCAACGAGATCGATGCGGTGGCCGGACGCGGGACGCTGCCGCTGTTCATCAGCTGCAAAACCTGTGAGATCAAGACGGAGGCGCTCAACGAACTGGCGATCCTTCGGGACCGTTTCGGCGGGAAAGGCGCAAAGGCAGCCATCGTGACCACCGAACTGTGCGGAGCGGCAGCCCGCCATCGGGCCGCGCAGCTCGGCATAACCGTCATCGACCGGGAAGAAATGGAAAACGGGACGGTCGCGCGCCGGCTCCGCGTGATCATGAAAGTGGACGAAACCGTCTGAACGTTGTTTTCTGCGTGCACAGTGAAAAGTTCAGAGAAAACTCAAACAGGAAGTTTTTTCCTTGCATGGCCTTGCGCGAAGGCGTATAATGCGGCACGGAAAGGAAGGACGGACGAATGAGCTTTTTGTATGAGACTCACATGCATACCTGCCAGGCCAGCGCCTGCGGCGTCAGCACAGGCAGGGAGCATGTGCATTACTATAAAGATATCGGTTATACCGGGATCATTGTGACCGATCATTTTTTCGGCGGAAACACGAGAATCGACCGGAATCTGCCATGGGATCAGTATGTGGACGGGTTCTGGTCCGGTTACGAGGACGCGCTGGAAGAGGGAACGAAGGTCGGGCTTGACGTATTCTTCGGCCTGGAACAGCACTATGCCGGGGATGAATATCTTGTTTACGGACTGACCAAAGAATTCATGAAAGCCCATCCGGAAATGCCGCGCTGGACGCGCCGGGAACAGCTTGCGTGGGTTCACAGGGCCGGCGGCTGCGTCATCCAGGCGCATCCGTTCCGGATGCGCACATCGTATATGGGCAGGATCAGGATCGGGCTGGATTTCTGCGACGGCGTGGAGGTCGCCAACGCCGGCAATGAACAGCTGGATGACGCGCGCTGCATGCTCATGGCGCGGGAAAAGAATCTGGTTACGATCGCAGGATCCGACAACCACAGGAGCCCGGCTGATGAACGCCCGGTCTACGGGGTGGAACTGGAAGAAAAATTAATCGGGATCGGGGACTTTGTCTCCCTGATCCTGAATCACGGCCCGATCGGTCTGCATGTACCGGCAGAGCGGTTTGTTATGCCGCAGGTTGAACTGGATGACGCGCACAGGGCCTATTTCCTTGATGCGCAGGAACAGGATATTCCCGCCGGAAAGGAATATCTGGAATAAGAAAGCGAGGAGCGCATGGGACAGTATCGCATCACGGGAATGAGTTGCGCCGCCTGTGTTTCCAGAGTGGAAAAGGCGGCCCGTTCCGTGCCGGGCGTAACGGACTGTCAGGTCAACCTGCTGACAGGTTCCCTGCGGACAGAGGGAACGGAGAAACCGGAGGATATCCTTGCTTCCGTATCCGCCGCGGGATACCGCGCGGAGGTCGACGATCCCGAATCCGCGGAAATGGCATTACAGCCGGATGAAACGGGGGAGCTTCTGCGGCGGCTGATCTTTTCCGTATGCCTGATGCTTCCGCTGATGTACCTTTCCATGGGCGTCATGATGTTCAACTGGCCGGCCCCGGCATTCCTGACCGCGGATCCGAAAGCTGCCGGGATCGCGGAGGGGATCCTTGCGCTGGCTGTGGCTCTGATCAACCGGAAATTCTTTATCAACGGAACAAAAGGAATCCTTCACGGATCGCCCAATATGGATACACTGGTGGCGCTTGGCTCAGGCGTCAGTTTTGTTTACAGCGCTGTAACGCTCTGTACGGCGTCCGGAATACCGACTCTGTATTTTGAATCTTCCGCCATGATCCTGACCCTGATCACCGTGGGAAAAATGCTGGAGGCGCGGTCCAAAGGGAGAACCGCGGATTCGCTTCGGGGACTGATCTCTCTTGCTCCGGCGCAGGCCCGGGTCGAACGTGACGGAACAGAGATCCGGATCTCCGCGGATGAACTGCGGGAGGGCGAGATCTTTCTGATCCGCGCCGGGGAGCGGATCCCGGCGGACGGCGTCGTCCTGTCGGGAGACGGCGCGACGGATGAGTCCATGCTGACAGGGGAAAGCCTGCCGGTCGATAAATCCGCCGGAGATACGATCTTTTGCGGGACGCTGAATACAGCGGGATTCCTCCGCTGCCGGGCAACCCGGGTAGGAAAGGATACCGCTCTGCGGGAGATCATCCGGATGGTCCGGGAAGCGTCCGCGGGCAAGGCGCCGGTGGCCCGTCTCGCGGACCGGGTTGCAAGCGTGTTTGTTCCGGCCGTGATCGGAATCGCAGCAGTGACCGCGCTGATCTGGCTTCTGATCGGGGGCGGAACCGAAAAGGCGATCATGCATGCCGTTTCAGTCCTTGTGATTTCCTGCCCCTGCGCGATGGGACTGGCCACGCCGGTGGCGATCATGGTTTCCACGGGCCTCGGCGCCCGAAACGGGATCCTTTTCAAAACCGCCTCAGCCATGGAGACTGCGGGACGGACGGAGATCGTCGCATTGGACAAAACCGGTACTGTCACAGCCGGAGATCCGGAAGTCTGTGAGATCATACCGGCACGCGGCCGGGAAACGTTGGAGCGCGTCGCCCGCGCACTGGAAAAGGAAAGCGAACACCCGCTTGCGCTGGCAGTGCGGAAGGCTTTCGGGGAAACGGACAGCGGGGATCCGGAATTATGCCGGTTTGAAACGCTGCCGGGGAACGGCGTCCGGGGTGAAATGGACGGAAAGAAGGTGACGGGCGGAAGCCTCCGGTTTACAGAAACGGTGACGGATGTACCGGAAAAGGTCCGGAATGACTGCGAACGGATGTCCGGGGAAGGAAAAACACCGATCCTGTTTACGGAAAACGGTGAATGGCTCGGTACTGTTGCGGTGACGGACACGCTGCGGAAGGACAGCCCGGAAGCAGTCCGTCAGCTGCAGGGAATGGGGATCCGGGTCGTGATGCTGACAGGCGACCGGGAGACAACAGCCCGAGCGATTGCCGGAAAGGTCGGTATTCAGGAAGTGTTCGCCGGCGTGCTCCCGTCCGAAAAAGCGGTCCGGATCGCTGAACTCCGCCGGGGTGGACTTGTGATGATGATCGGAGACGGTATCAATGACGCGCCGGCGCTGAAAACAGCAGATGTTTCGGCGGCGATCGGGGCTGGGACGGATGTTGCGATCGACGCGGCGGATATCGTTCTGATGAACGATTCGCTGACAGACGCCGCGGCCGCGATCCGGCTCGGACGGGCTGCGCTGCGAAACATCCGGCAGAATCTTTTCTGGGCATTCGGATATAATCTGCTGCTGATCCCGCTGGCTGCCGGCGCGCTGACGCCGTGGACCGAACTGACGGTAAATCCCATGCTGGGCGCCCTGTGCATGAGTCTGAGCAGCTTCTGCGTCGTGAGTAATGCGCTCCGGTTGAATCGGCTGGCTCTGCGTGACGCTTCCCACGATATAAAAAAGAGCGGAAAAAGAAGGAAACATCAAACACAGGACGAATTATCTATTGATATGCATGTTTCCGGAATGATGTGTCCTCATTGCGAGGCGACCGTCCGGAACGCGCTCGGAGCGTTACACGGTGTCCGGACGGTCACGGCCGATCATATAACAGGACGCGTGACTGTTATTATGGCAAAAGACACGGATCCTTCCCGTCTGAAAGAAACGGTGGAGGCCTGTGATTATACTGTCACCGAAATGAAGTTGACCTGAACGGAGTGATTTCATGTATCCGGTACTGATCCTGCGCGAAGAGGCAGTCTGTCTCATTATTCTGCTGTTTCTGACCTTGATGGCCCGGAAATATCATCTGGGGAAGGACTCCCTGACTTTCCACCACCTGATCCGGTTCGCAACGATCCATACCGTGTTTGATGTAATCACCGTCTGGACCGTGAACCACACGGACCGGGTCCCGGCATGGCTGAATACCGTCTGCCATCTGATCTTCTACTTTTCAGCGATCTTTTTCTCCTACGAAATTCTTCTGTATGTCATTAAACTTTTCCGGACCGGAAAACCGGCGAAGGCCCGGATCTTCTTTCTGATCCCGGTCGCCCTGTACGCTTGCGCGCTGCCGTTTCTTGAAATCAAATATGAACAGGTCAACGGAACCTGGTCCAGCGCCGGTTCCGCGGCTGTGGCAGGTTACGGCGTCGCGTTTCTCTATTTCCTGCTGGCGCTGTTCCTGGTTTTTACCCACTGGAACCAGATGACTTCGAATCTGAAATACTCCCTGCTCCCGATGATGATCCTGCTGATCTTGGCCGAGGCGGCCCAGATGGTCTGGAAGGAACTCCTGTTTACAGGCGCCGCCATTACCATTGTATCCGTAGGTTTCTTTTTCGCACTGGAAAACCCTGCTGCGGCGCTGGAACGCAAAGCGCAGATCGACGCGATGACGGGCGTCCTGTCCAGAAACCGCTACGAAGAGGATATCACGAAACTGGAAGAGGATTTTCTGAAAGACCGGACCAAGCCGTATATCTTTGTTTTTGCCGATCTGAATAATCTGAAATCCGTCAACGGACTTTACGGACATGCGGTTGGAGATGAATATATCAGCAAGGTCGCGGTGGCTCTGCTCAACGGAATGAAGAACGCGATCGGGATCTATCGCATGGGCGGCGACGAGTTTCTGGCTATCTATCGCGGAACGGATGAAAAGACCGTGAAGAAAGATATTGTCCGTGCCCGTGAGATCTGCGCGGAAAAAAACGGAGATATCCCTTATACGCCGGTGGTAGCCTTCGGTTACGCCGTTTCGGACGCCCAGTACAAATCCCTGCGCGATGTGCTCCGTGTAGCGGATTTTATGATGTTCAGCAACAAGGCCGATCTGAAGCGTGACAATGCGATGAGTCATATGGGACTCGGAACTGCTTTGAATCTGACGGGACTGACGGACCGGGTCTTCGACGCACTGAGCTGTTCCAGTGAACGGTATTATCCGTTCCTCACCAATATGGAGACCGGCGTTACCCGGATCGCGACCGGATGGAACGAGGAGTATGATCTCGGCGGAGAGTTTTTCGCAGATTTCGGTCAGATCTGGATCGAACGGATCCACCCGGACGACCGGGAAGAATACATTCATGACGTTAGCGCTGCCATGGAGGGAACAAAACAGTATCACTACTGCCGTTACAGAGCGTTGAACAAGGAAGGAAAATATATCACCTGTTCCTGCCGAGGCGGCCTTTACCGCGGAAAAGACGGGGAACCCGATATTTTTGCCGGTTATCTGGTTTCACTCGGAAAAAACGAGACCACCGATTCCATTACCGGTTTGCCGGGTTACAATGTCATCATAGGGGTCATCTCGGATTATATGTCAAAGCATATGCCGTTCTCGGTGATCAGACTGGCCAACGGCAATCTGGAACAGATCCGCGCGGTTTACGGATACACTACGGGAACGACTGCTGCCAAACGCTTCGCGGATATCCTGACGCAGGAACTCGGCCTGGACGGGAAAGCCTATTCCGACGCCGGTACGGATTTCACGGTTCTTCTCCGGACGACGGACCAGGATGAACTGAGGAACATCTTCAACCGGATCCGCAGCCGCTGCGAGGCCGGGATCAACACAGGCAGCGCATTGGTCCCGATCCGGCTGATCGGAGCCGCGGTCTGCTATACCGGCAACGAATTCCCGGACAGCTACAATATGCGCGTCGCGCTGATCTATACGCTGAAGGAAGCCAAAGAGATGAATGCTTCCGAACTGATGTTCTATCAGCCCTCCGGATCAGAGAACAATGACGGCAAACTGGATCTGCTGTCCATGGTTTTCAGGGACGCGGTGGATCACCGGGAACGCTTCTACCTCCGTTATCAGCCGATGATCGACAATGCCGGCAACGCGGTGGCGGCGGAAGCGCTTCTGCGCTGGCAGTATCCGGATAACACGGAGGTCGAGCCGGGGAGATTCATCCAGCAGCTGGAAACAGATCCGGCGTACATCCGGTTGAGCTGGGATATTCTGCGGTGGGCTCTCTGGATGGGAAAACAGATGATTACGAAACGGCCGGACTTCTGCGTCAGCGTCAATATCACGGCGATCCAGATCCAGGAACGCGGATTTTCAGGCAAGGTCCTGAAGATTCTGCAGGAGGAGGATTATCCGCCGCAGAATCTGATCCTGGAACTGACAGAACGTTGTAAGGAACTGAATATAGAATTGCTTCAGCGCAAGGTTGACCTGCTGCGCGGAAAAGGCATCCGCGTCGCGCTCGACGATATGGGAACCGGCTATTCCACCCTTGATCTGCTGATGAGCCTGCCGGTGGATGAGATCAAGCTGGACCGCAATTTTGTAACCGATCTGCCGGGAAATCCCAACCGCATCATTTACACGAAGGCTCTGTGTGAAAGCGTCCGGAATACCCGTACCCATATCTGCTTTGAAGGCGTGGAGGATGAGCAGACGCTTTCCTTCGTCCGCAATTTCGGCGACGTTCTTGTACAAGGTTATTACTATGATAAGCCTCTGCTTCCGGAAGACTTTATAAAGAAATACCGAATCTGACATATGACCTGGATATAACAAAAAAACATTGCTTTTTACAATTGAAGAACCAAATGCCGGGTGCTATAATCCACGGGTAATATCGTGTATTCCGGAGGATGAAAATGAACCAGGTAAAGTGGATCTGGTCCCTGATGGATAAGAAATACCATATTCCGCATATTCTTGCGCTGACCATCAGCGGCGTGACATCCGTGATGCTGCTGATCAATCCTACCCTGACCGCGCGGCTGATCGATGAGGTCATCGTGGCGCAGAATCCCGATCCGCTGATCGGAATCCTGATGGCTATGCTGATTTTCAAGATCGTCCGGGAAGGTATGCGTTATCTGATGGTGATCACGCTGGAGAAATCCAGCCAGAATGTGCTCAACAATCTGCGCACCCGGCTTTTTACGCGCCTGCAGTATCAGGATATGCGCTTCTTTGACAGAAACCGTACGGGCGATCTGATGACACGCTGCAGTTCCGATGTGGACTGGTGCCGTCACTTCCTGTCTTATATTGATTATCAGATCGTGGACAGCGTGGTCATGTTTCTTTCCACGTCCGTTTATTTTTTCTTTGTCAACTGGAAGATGGCGCTGACGCTCGTATGCGTGACGCCGCTGCTGATGATCATGACCAAATTTTATTCCAAACGGATCCGCCGCTGCTTTATGGATATGCGCGACCGTCAGAGCGAAATGAACGCCCGCGCGCAGGAGAATATCTACGGCAACCGCGTGGTCAAAGCCTTCAGCCGCCAACAGTACGAAGAGGAACGTTTCGACGAGCGTTCTTCCGCGTTTAAGCAGGCTCATCTGACCATCAACGCCAGATGGCTCCGGTTCTATCCGCTGATCGAGATCATGGCCAATACGATGACGCTGATTACTGTGTTCCTGGGCGGATATTTCATGATCAAGGGTGAACTGACAGCGGGCGGTCTGAGTATCTTTACCAGCCTCAGCTGGGCGATGAGCAACCCCATGCGCAATCTGGGCAATCTGCTGAACGACTGGCAGAGATTTTCCACCTGCGCGGAAAAAGTCATGCAGATCGACATGGCCAAACCGATGATCACGGACGCGAAGGACGCCGAGGATCACGCGGGTGTGACCGGGAAGGTGACCTTTGATCATGTTTCCTTCAGCTATGATCGTCAGCCGGTCCTGAAGGATGTCAGCTTTGAGGTCGAACCGGGAAAGACGTTAGCGATCATGGGTCCGACCGGATCGGGCAAAACAACGGTGATCCAGCTGCTGGCCCGTCTTTACGATGTTACGGGCGGCGAGATCCGGGTCGATGACTGTAATATCAAAAAATGGAAACTGCAGCAGCTCCGCCACGGGATCGGAACGGCTATCCAGGATGTATTCCTGTTTTCGGATACGGTTGACGGGAATATCGCTTTCGGCAATCAGGAACTGACGGAGGACGAAGTAAAGGATTATGCCGTCCGCGCCGACGCGGATGAGTTTGTCCGGGAACTTCCGGAACAGTATAATACGATCGTGGGCGAACGCGGCGTCGGACTCTCCGGCGGACAGCGGCAGCGCCTCGCGCTGGCCCGTGCGCTGGCTATGAAGCCCGGGATCCTGATCATGGATGACACAACATCCGCCGTTGACATGGAAACAGAAATGTATATCCAGGATCAGCTGCGGAAACTGCCTTACGACTGTACAAAGATCATCATCGCACAGCGGATCTCTTCCGTTAAGGACGCGGATCAGATCCTGATCCTGAAGGACGGCGAGGTCATCGAATCCGGAAAGCATGATGAACTGCTGGCCCGGAAGGGTTACTATTATGAAACATGGTGCCTGCAGAACGGCGTTTCTCCGGACGGGGAGGTGAGCGCGTAATGGCACGGAATAAATTCGACGTTGACGAGAATCTGGAAACCCCATTTAACTCAAAGCATCTGAAGCGCACCTTTGTTTATATCAAACGGCAGAAAAAACGGATGCTGATCTCCTTTTTTATGAGCGTTCTGGCATCTGTGGCGAGCCTGTTCATTCCGAAGATCACGCAACAGGTCATCGACGAGGTCGTTCCGGCGAAGGATGTGGCACTGCTGCTCAAGCTAGCTGCGATGTTTGTGGGCATTCTGTCCGTATCGATCGTTCTGAACGTTGTCCGTTCCCGCCTGATGGCCTATGCCAGTCAGGAGATCATCTACGATATCCGGAAGGATCTGTTCGCGCATCTGCAAAAGCTGCCTTTCAGCTATTACGACTCAAGACCGGCGGGGAAGATTCTGGTTCGCGTGATCAATTATGTGAACTCCGTATCGGATATTCTGTCCAACGGGATCATCAACGCGCTGATCGAGATCATCAATATCGTTCTCATCGTGTTCTTCATGCTGTCAACAGATAAGACGCTTACTCTGGTCGTGGTGGCCGGACTCCCGGTTTTCGCGGCGGTGATCTGGTTCCTGAAGCCCCGTCAGCGGAAAGCCTGGAGAAATCAGTCGAATAAAAACTCCAACTACAATGCCTATCTGGCCGAATCGATCGACGGCGTCCGGGTTTCACAGGCTTTTACCCGGCAGGATGTCAATATCGGGATCATGCACCGGTTGGCTGACGCGTGCCGCCAGGCCTGGATGAAAGCCATTTATATCAGCAACAGCGTCTGGCTTTCCAGCGAGATCATTACCCAGATCGTTTTTACGGTCCTGTATATCGCCGGGGTTTACTGGACCGGCGGGAAAATGGTTACTTTCGGCGTGATCCTGGCGATGGGCCAGTATGTCGGACGTTTCTGGCAGCCGATCACAAATCTGGCGAATATCTATAATTCTTTTGTGAACAACCTTGCGTATCTGGAACGTATTTTCGAAACGATGGATGAGCCGGTGACGGTGGATGACAGGGAGAATGCCGAGATCCTTCCGCCTATTGACGGCCGGGTGGATTATGAGGGCGTGACCTTCGGATATGAAGAAGGTCAGACCGTTCTGAAGGACGTGGACCTCCATGTCCGCGAGGGCGAAAGCATCGCGCTGGTCGGCCCGACCGGCGCCGGGAAAAGTACGATTATCAATCTGCTTTGCCGGTTCTACAACCTGAACAGCGGAAAGATCGTTCTGCACTGTACGGACGGAACGAGCCATGACATTGCCGACGTTACGCTCAATTCTCTCCGGACTCAGCTGGGCATCATGCTTCAGGACAGCTTCATTTTCTCCGGAACGCTGGCTGAAAACATCCGGTACGGCCGTCTGGACGCCACGGACGCTGAGGTGGAAGCAGCGGCGAAAGTGGTGCGTGCGGACGAATTCATCCGGGAGATGCCGGACGGATACGGGACGGTGGTCAATGAGCGCGGTTCCAGCCTGTCCCAGGGGCAGCGTCAGCTGGTTTCCTTCGCCCGGACACTGCTCAGTGATCCAAGGATCCTGATCCTGGATGAAGCGACTTCCTCCATCGATACAAAGACGGAACGACTGCTGCAGGAAGGCCTGAACAATCTTCTGAAAGGCCGGACGAGCTTTATCATCGCGCATCGGCTGTCCACCATCAAAAACTGTGACCGGATCCTGTATATTTCCGATAAGGGGATCAGGGAGATGGGGACGCATGATGAACTGATGGCGAAAAAGGGCGCCTATTATGAGCTGTATACCGCCCAGGCGCGGGAGCAGGGAATGACTGCCTGATATGCCGGATATAACGCGAAGCAACATTGCTTCGCGTTTCTTGCGCAAGAAATCGTTTGCATTCCTTGACAAACAGCAAAAAATGGGTATAAACTGCAAAAGTACAAACGTTTACACATTTTCGCTTTGCGATGAAGGAGGAAATGTTTTGGTCAAGCTGAAGGATATCGCGGAGGCATGTAATGTTTCGGTGGCAACGGTGAGCCGCGCGCTGAACGGGGTGACCGCGGGGTCGCACGGCCGCGCAGACCGGATCCGTGAAGTTGCCGTTTCCATGGGATATTATCCGAACGCTGCAGCCCGCACCCTGAAAACCAGCCACTCCAATAATATTGGTATTCTTTATGAAGACCGGATGAGTCATGAATATTTCAGCCTTCTGATTGACGCGATCCGCCGGGAGGCGGATGTTTGCGGATATGATGTGACCTTCATCAGCAGCGGCCGGGGAGCGGAACGGGGCCGCTATTACGATCATACCCGCCGGAGAAATCTTGACGGCGTTGTGGTGATCCAGGCAGATTTCAATTCTGCTGAGGTGATCCGGCTGGCAACGAGCGATGTCCCTACCGTGATCATTGATCATGAGTATGAGGGATGCGACTGTGTGATGAGCGATAATCACCGTTCCATGGAACAGATCGTAAAAGCGGCCTACGAGCTGGGACATCGCCGGATCGCTCTGATTCACGGGGATGAAGGCGCCGTGACAAGAAACCGCTGCGCAGGATATTATCAGATCTGCGCAGAACTGGGACTCCGCGTCCGCAACAATTATATCAAGGAGACACGCTTCCACGATCCGGTCGCGTGCGCGCAGGCAGTGATGGAACTGATGGAAGGCGAGGAACCGCCGACCTGTATTCTGTGTCCTGACGACTACAGCTGCCTCGGCGCGCTGGGATTGCTGGAAACGCGAGGGTTCCGCGTTCCGGAGGACATCAGCCTTATCGGGTATGACGGGATCCGTCTGGCCCAGATCATGCATCCGCGCCTGACAACTTACTGCCAGGACGCCGATGAGATCGGAAAGAAAACAGTCGAACTGCTGAAGGATGCCATCGAGAACCCCGATACGCACATTCCGCGCCAGATTCCGGTCAGCGGCAACCTGATCATGGGAGAAACGCTGGGAAAGGTGAATGCCGAGTGAGTGAGATACTTTGTTCCACCGGAGCGCTGATCGGCCGGCCGAACGGGCGGGATTACCGTCTGCTGGAAAAATACGCCCCTTTGCTCCGGTGCGACGGATTTGAGTTCATTTTATATGAAACATGGTATCCGGAGCTGGAAACTCTTCGGCATTATCTGAAGGGACTGCAACTGAACATCCCTGTTTTCCACTGCGAAAAGACGCTGGCGGAGAGGATCACCGCCGGCGGGGATGACAATCTGAAAGAGGCGCTTCGCCTTTTTGAAATCAACTGTGATCTTGCCGGTGATCTTGGCTCCCGTAAAATGGTACTTCACCTCTGGAACGGTGTGATATCCGATTCGCATTTTGAAAATAATCTGGCGGCGTTCGGCCTGCTGCGCCAGATCGCTGCCGGTCACGGGATCGATCTGCTGGTAGAAAACGTGATCTGCCGAGGGGATCCGATGAACCATTGGGTGGAACTGTATCGGGAATATCCGGATATCCATTTTATCTTTGATACCAAAATGGCGGATTTTCACCGCCAGATGGATCTCCTGTATGCGCCGGAATATGCCTGGCTGTGGAAAGAAAACCATATCCGGCATTATCATGTCAACGATTACAGCGGCGGATATATGGAATGGAACAATCTGAAGGTATTGGTTCCCGGGGAAGGTCATATTGATTTTGACCGTTTTTATGATTTCGTGAAAATGACAGGCTATGCGGATACGTTTACCTTTGAAGCGACAGGATTCGGTCCTGATGGGACAGTGAATATATGCCGCCTGAACGGTCAGTTCGACCGGGCCGGTGAAATTCTGAAAGCGCGGGATGAAAAATAATGCTTGACAAAAAGGCTGGATTTATGTAAACTGTCTCCTGTCGCCGCTCAAAGGTGATGTGTCGCGGGGTGGAGCAGTTTGGCAGCTCGTCGGGCTCATAACCCGGAGGTCGGGGGTTCAAGTCCCTCCCCCGCAACCATGTGGCTCAATAGCTCAGTTGGCTAGAGCATTCGGTTCATACCCGGAGTGTCATAGGTTCGAGTCCTATTTGAGCCACGTTCCCGGAAGCTTCACGCTTCCGGGTTTTTTATGTCTGTCGGGAGGGTTCGCTATGGACGGGGAGATCCGGATTGCTGTTCTTTCTGATACGCACGGGCTGCTGAGAAGATGCGTCGTGGAAGAAATTCAGGACTGTACCCATATTCTGCACGCCGGGGATATTGTAAAGGAAACGGATCTTGACGAACTCCGCATATACGGAAATCTTTATGCTGTACGGGGTAACAATGACTTTCTTCCGGGCGTGAGAGATCTGCGGGACGTTTTACGGTTTGAGATTGGCGGTAAAACCTTTGTCATGGTCCATGACCGGCGGGACGCGCCGCGCGATCTGACCGGAGTGGACGCCGTTATTTTCGGCCACAGTCACCGGTGGACGGAGAGAACGGAGGACGGAAGGCTTTGGCTGAATCCCGGTTCCTGCGGATACAGCCGGTTTGGCGGCGAACTGAGCATGGGGAAGATCCTGATCCGGAACGGAAAGATCAGCGTCCGGAAAATCGTGATCCATGACGGCAGGGAATGACCCGCGGACCCGCATACCGCGGGTTTTTTTCTGTTTTTGCACCAAATATTGCGAAAATGAACCGGGTGTCTGTTGCAATTCTTTGACCGTTTATCGTATAATAATATCCACATATTGAACTGAAAAGAGGAGTATTCATGGATAAGTGGGATCACCGCTTTATGAAAATGGCGTACACGATCGCGGAGTGGTCCAGCTGCTTCCGCGCGGGGCGGAGCATAGGATGCGTCATCATCAAGGACAAACGGATCATGACCACCGGCTATAACGGCGCACCCGCCGGGATCAGGACCTGCCGGGAAAAGGGCGAATGTCTTCGGGACAGATTGAACATTCCGAGCGGCACAAGGATGGAAACTTGCTATGCTGTCCACGCGGAACAGAACGCGATCGTTCAGGCGGCGAAGCTCGGCGTTTCCATAGACGGGGCGACGCTGTACTGTACGCATCAGCCGTGTTCCATGTGCTGCAAGATGATCATCAATTCCGGGATCCGCCGGGTGATCTACCGGGAAGGGTATCCGGATCCGTTTACACTGGAGCTGTTTGACGAGGCCGGCGTTCAGCTGGAACGTTTTGAAGAGGAACTGTAATGAAATATCATATCGACACGATTCCCGTATGGGACGCCGCAAAGCTTGACGGCGAGTGCCTGCTTTGCGCGCTGGAACGGAAGACAGAGCTGGGGGAAGCGGAACGCTATCTCGGTGCGTCCGTCATGGAACCGGACATCCGCGTCCGGGTCAATGAACGGGGCTTCTGCCGGCGTCATCACGCGATGCTCTATTCGATGAGCAACCGTCTCGGTCACGCGCTGATGCTGGAAAGCCATATGATCGAAAACCGGGAGCGCCTTGCAAAGCCGTTCCGGGAACTTCGGAAAGCGGGCGAATTGCTGAAGAACGCCGGTCTGGGCGATAAAGTGAACGGCAAAGTGAAGGCCGCGACAGATATCATCCTGAAACAGGCGGAATCCGTCGGCGAGATGGCCGGATCCTGCGTTATGTGCGATACGATTCAGGAAAATATGGACCGCTATCTGCATACGTTCTTCCATCTGTGGAAAAATGACGCGGAATTCCGCCGCCGCTTCAGGGAAAATAAAGGCGTCTGTCTGCCGCATCTGGGACGGCTGCTGTGCGCTGCGACCAATGAGCTGAACGCGCGTGAGGCGGGAGAGTTCATTATTGATCTTTCCGAAAATGAAAGTTCGAATCTGGACAGGATCCAGGAGGATATTTCCTGGTTCATCAAAAAGTTTGATTACCGATATGAAAAGGAAGACTGGAAGAACAGCCGCGACGCGGTCGAGCGCACCGTAAACAAAACGCGCGGTTTCTGCGTCGGAAAAGAACCGGACGGATCCAATCCAAAGTGAAATGAGGAACGATTTATGACAATCCGTGATGTTATGACCATTATTGGCGGGAAAGTACTGATTGGGGAAGAAAGGCTTGACCGCCCGGTTGACACAGCCTGCGGCTCCGATCTGATGAGCGATGTGCTCGCTTTTGTCAAGGAAAAGGCAGTTCTGATCACCGGCCTGATCAATCCGCAGGTGATCCGGACAGCTGAGATGCTTGATATTACCTGTATCGTTTTCTCCCGGGGAAAAATCCCGGGCCAGGAAATCCTCGATATGGCGGATGAAGTGGATATAACGGTTCTGTCCACGCCGATGACAACCTATACAGCCTGCGGCGAGCTGTATGTTCACGGTTTGCCCGGGACGAAAAGCCACCGCCAGGCGGAAGGGGGACAGTGATTATGGCTGTATTGCTGGAAAAAAGCTTTCCGGTCGAGGCAGGGGCCTTTACCACGGCGGGCGAAGCGTCCACCACCATCAAACGCACGCTGAAACAGCTCGGCGTCAATGCGGAGACCCTCCGGCGCGTGTCGGTTGCCTGCTATGAGGTGGAGCTGAATCTGGTGATCCACTCTCTGGGAGGAAAGCTGACGCTGACCGTCGATCCGGAGAATGTGACGCTGATTTCCGCAGATGTCGGACCGGGGATCCCCAATATTGAACAGGCTATGACGGAGGGTTACTCCACGGCCAACGAGGAGGCCCGGACCATGGGCTTCGGCGCCGGTATGGGACTGCCGAACATGAAAAGAAATGCCTCTGAGTTTGATATCCGGAGCGAGATGGGGGTCGGTACCACCATTACTATGAAATTTTCCCTGAAAGAATAATCCGGGAGGGTCGGAACGACTATGGAACAGAAACGATTCCATTCCGTGAGGCTGGAAAAAGATAAGTGCAGGGGTTGCACGAACTGTCTTAAACGCTGCCCTACCGAAGCGATCCGGGTCCGGGGCGGCCGTGCGCATATCATTGACGAACGGTGCATTGATTGCGGCGAATGTATCCGCGTCTGCGACTACCACGCGAAGGTGGCTGTTACCGATCCGCTCAGTTCCATCAGTCAGTTCAAATACAGGATCGCGCTGCCCGCACCCAGTCTTTACGGTCAGTTCAAGAACCTTCAGCATATCAGTCAGGTCCTGGCCGGCCTGAAGCAGATGGGTTTTGACGATGTTTATGAAGTGGCGCGCGGGGCTGATGTAGTGACACGGGCGATCCGGGAGAGATTACGGAATCCGGATCTTCCGCGCCCGGTGATCTCCTCGGCCTGTCCGGCTATCGTACGGCTGATCCAGGTCCGCTTTCCGGATCTGATCGATCATATCGTGGATGTCCGCCAACCGATGGAAGTGGCTGCGATGATCGCCAAACGCGACTTCGCGCGGAAACACCGGGTGGATGAAAAGGATATCGGCTGCTTCTTTATAACGCCCTGTCCGGCAAAGGTGACCTCCACCCGCAATCCGATCAATCAGGAAAAGAGCTGCGTTGACGGCGCCATCTCCGTGCTTGAGATTTACGGTCTGCTGTCCAGCCAGATCAGGAATTCGCCGGTGGATGTGACCCTGAGCACAGCCAGCGACTTTGGTGTTGGCTGGGCCCGGAGCGGCGGCGAATGTTATGCCGTCAGTCCGGAAAATTCCATGGCGGTCGACGGGATCGAGAATTGCATCCGGGTGCTTGAGGCGATCGAGAGCAACAGACTTCAGGGACTTGATTTTTTCGAGGGCGCAGCCTGTACCGGCGGCTGCGTCGGCGGACCGTTGAACTTCGAAAACAATTATGTGGCCCGCAACTCCATCCGACGCCTTTCCAAAGGGGACGGTCTGAAAACGGATCTCAACGTTGATTCCGGCATGATGACAAAGTACGACCTGTTTTCTGACAAACGGATCATGCCGAACTCTGCGATGAAGCTGGATGACGATCTGGTCGAGGCCATGCGAAAAATGGAAAAAATTGAGGCAATCTATAAGACGCTTCCGGGATATGACTGCGGTTCCTGCGGGAGCCCCACCTGCCGGACTTTCGCGGAGGATATCGTACAGGGCGAAGCCCGGGAAATGGACTGCATACACCGGATGAAGGAACAGCTGAAAGTCATGGCGCAGCAGATGGTGAGTCTTGCGCAGACGACACGTGAATAAGGAGGATAAATCAATGACGATCAAAGAACTGGCGGAATTGATCCAGGCGGAGGATCTGACTCCGGATGCAGCCGCGGAGCGTGCGGTGACCTGCGGTTACGCGTGCGACCTGTTAAGCTGGGTCATGGCGCACGGTAAACCCGGTATGGCCTGGATCACCGTGCAGACGCACATGAATGTGATCGCGGTGGCCAGCCTGAGCGAGATGGCTGCGGTGATCATTCCGGAGAAGATCGCGGCGGAGGCGCCGACGCTTGAAAAGGCGAAGGAGGAAGGAATTCATGTTCTTTCCAGCGCGCTGAACGCGTATGAGATCTGCGCGGCGCTGGCGGCTGCGGGATTGCCCGGAAAAACAACGGAGGACTGAGAGAATGCTGGTGGATCTGCATATCCACTCCTGCCTGTCCCCCTGCGCCGAGGATGAGATGACGCCGGCAAACATTTGCGGAATGGCGTTTATCAAGGGACTCCAGGCTATCGCTGTGACTGATCACAACACGGCCCGGAATCTGCCTTATGTCCGGGAGGCCGCAGACCATTACGGACTGATCCTGCTGCCGGGACTGGAGATCACGACAAAGGAGGAAGTCCACTTATTGGGCTATTTTCCGTCCGTGGAGGCGGCTGTTGAGGTCGGGGAGATCATTTCCTCACATTTACCCCCGATGAAGAATAACCCCCGTTTTTTTGGCAACCAGCTTGTAATGAACACGGATGATGAAACGGTCGCTGAGGAAGACCGGCTCCTGATCGGCGCGACAGATCTTACGCTGTCCGAGTGTACCCGGATCATCCGGGAACATGAGGGAGCCGCGGTCCCCGCGCATATCAACCGCGGATCGAACGGATTGCTGGTCAATCTGGGCTTTATGCCTCCCGAACCTGAATTTCCCGTACTTGAAGTATCACCGGCGCTGCCGGTCGATGAAAAGATCATCGCCGGGAAACGGCTGCTGCATTCCTCGGACGCGCACCGGCTGGGGGATATTCTGGAGCCTGTCAGCGATCTGGAAACGGAACGTTTCTCTCTGGGCGGGCTGTTTGACGCGGTAGCCGGAAAATGAGCACAGAAACGGGAGAAAATGACAGTTGGAGTGAAATGAATGAAGAATAGAAAGATCCTTTGGGAACTGTTCCGGGTATTTTTCAAGATCGGATTGTTCACCTTTGGCGGCGGATACGCGATGCTCGGGGTGATCGAGGAAAACTGTGTGGACAAAAAAGGCTGGATCACCCATGACGATATGATGAATGTGACGGTCATTGCGGAATCCACCCCGGGTCCCGTCGCGATCAACTGCGCTACTTTTGCGGGCTACCGGACGGCCGGCGTAGCCGGGGCCGTACTGGCGACGCTGGGGGTTGTGCTTCCGAGTTTCATGATTATTTACATTATTTCCATGTTCCTTGACCGTTTCCTGGAGATCGGCGTGGTTGCCAATGCCTTTATCGGGATCCGGATCGCCGTTGGATTCCTCGTTCTCAACGCCGGCATCAAAATGGTCAAAAAGATGAAGCGGACTCCGCTGCTGATGGCACTCCTGATCGCATCTTTTACCGTGATGATGCTGATCAATATCTTCAGCTGGAGTTTTTCCACGATCTTTATGCTGCTGATAGCCGGAACGGTCGGCTTTGTCGCATGGCTCATCGGCCGGAATGACGGGAAGGAGGCGCGAAAACAATGATCGGGATCCTTTGGAAACTCTGCATCGGTTTTCTGAAAGTGGGCCTCTTCTCATTTGGCGGCGCCTACGCGGCTATTCCGCTGATCCGGGAGGTCGTACTGGAAAACGGATGGCTGACGGACGCCGTATTCAGCGACATGATCGCCGTATCGGAAAGCACTCCCGGTCCGATCATGGTCAATCTCGCGACATATGTAGGCTCCAATCAGGCCGGGCTTATCGGCGCGGCAGTAGCGACGCTGATGTCGATCCTTCCTGCTTTCTTCATCATCCTTATCGTTGTGAAGATTCTGGATCGTTTTCTGAAAAATCCGGTCGTTACCGCGGTCATGGACGCGCTGAAGAGCGCTGTGATCGGGATCATCCTGGCGATGGGCGTTTACCTGATCATCACGAATCTGCTTCCGGCAGCCGGGAATGCTTTTGATGTCCGGGCATTACTGATTACAGTCGGAATTGCGGCGGCAGCCTACCTGCCGGGGTTCCTGAAATGGAAAAAACTGTCTTCCATTCAACTGATCGGCGTGGGAGCTGTTCTTGGAATCGTGATTTACGCGATTCCGTGATCCTCTGCTTTTACGCAAAAGAAAAGGAGACGTTGCCATGCCTGCCAGTTCTTTTTTTGAAAAACACGGGGATAAGGTATTTACTCTGGAAATGGCGAGACGCCCGTTTCCGCTGCATGTTCATGAAGTCGTTGAAACGATCATGATCCGAAGGGGAACCTGCACGCTGCAGATCGGTCAGAAGCACTATACGCTCCGGACCGGGGACAGCGCTGTGATTTTTCCCTTCATACCGCACAGCTATGAAGAGATGAGCGAGGATATATCCGGTGTGATAACAATCTTTCCTCCGGATACCATTGCCGAATATTCCCATATTTTCCGACGGTCATTGCCGAAGGAAGCGGTGATCCGGGCGGAAGAGACCGGCGGACAGGCGGGACGCCTCATGAATCTTTACGACGGAATCCCCCGGGATGAGTTTGCGGCTTATCAGCAGGCGTTCCTGCATCTGTATCTGGCGCTGACCCTGAACCGGATGACATATGTCTCCACGGGCGGCGGTACCGGACAATCCCAGATCTCCAGAGTGCTTCAGTATATTGCCGATCATGCGCTGGAGCCGATTTCGCTGCGCAGTATTGCCACAGGCCTGGAAATCAATGAGTTTTATCTTTCCCATATGATTTCGGAGCAGTTACAGACTTCTTTACGCAGCCTGATCAACAGTATCCGGATCAGTTATGCTGTAGCGCTGATGCGCAAACCCGGCAGGATGCTGAGCGAAATCAGCAGAGAATGCGGCTATACCAGTATCCAGACCTTCCGCAAAGCGTTCCGGGATAATACCGGAATGCTTCCGACAGAATATCTTCAGCAGGAATATCCAAACAGATGACTCCGCCGTTTGTGAGTATGCAGGGAGAGAAGAATTCATCTGTGAATGGCGCGTGAGAAAGGAACGGATCATCCGAAGGAGGAACGCCAGGTGTACGAAGAACTTCAGCGTATCGTGAATGAGAGCGAAAGGATCGTGTTTTTCGGAGGCGCCGGCGTTTCCACGGAAAGCGGCATTCCGGATTTCCGGAGCGTGGACGGGTTGTATCATCAGCATTACCGCCGGCCGCCGGAAGAGATCCTGAGCCATACTTTTTTTATAAAACAGCCGGATGAATTTTTCCGCTTTTACCGCGATAAGATGCTTCCGCTGAACGCCAGACCGAACAAAGCTCATCTGAAACTCGCGGAATGGGAAGCAAAAGGAAGAATGACCGGTATCGTGACCCAGAATATCGACGGACTTCATCAGGCGGCGGGAAGCAAAAAGGTCTTTGAACTTCACGGGAGCATCTGGCGGAACACCTGCATGTCCTGCGGGAAAAAATTCGGTCCCGAAGTGATACAGGATTCAACGGAGACGGTTCCGCGATGCTCCTGCGGAGGAATCATCAAACCGGACGTGGTCCTGTATGAAGAGCCGCTGGACGACGAAACGGTTGCACAGGCGATCCGTGCGATCCGGCAGGCGGATCTGATGATCATAGCGGGAACCAGCCTGACCGTATATCCCGCGGCAGGCCTGATCGGCTATTTCAGGGGAAAACATACGGTACTGATCAATCGGGACGCGACAGGCGCGGATGAAATGTGTTCCATGGTGATCCACGACAAAGTCGGTGAAGTACTCGGACAGCTCAAATAGCGGATCGGTATACAGGGAGGAGAATGGCAATGAAGCAGGTATATCTGTTCGGACAGATCCTCGGAACACATTCCTTTTACCTCAAGGACGGATTTCCGGTCCCGGACGAGTATTCCGAGATTACCCGGAAATATTTTCTGCCGGGGGGAGAAACCGGAACGGCCGGAACGGTACTTTCCTCCCTGGGCGCGAAAGTGAAGATGGACGGGACCCATATCGGCACGGAAGTAGCCCCGATGCTCCGCCCGTTTTACGAAGCCCGGGGCGTTGATCTGAGTTCAGTTTATTTTGATCCGGAATGGGAAGGACTGATGGATTATGTCCTGATATCCGGCCTGGACCGGACTCCCATGGGCACTTTCCAGCAGCTTTATGCTTCCGGCGTCATCCGGTGGAATATGCCGAGGGAAGAAGATATCCGGGCCGCGGATGTTGTCGCCATCGATCCTTTTTTTCAGGAGGCTACCCAGACTGCGGCGGAGTTATGCGTGAAGTACGGGAAACCCTATGTAACGATCGACTGTCCCCATGATACCTATCTGCACCGTCACGCTGCGGTCAATGTGGTTTCCAAAGAGTGCCTCGGGAATGACTATAAGGGAATGGACAAGGAAGAGGTACTGGAGCTTCTGAAGGAGAATACCGACGGACTGAGCATCATTACCTCCGGCGGAAAGGATATGCTGTATGCCCGGAAGGGACAGCCGATCCGCCGGATGAAACCCGTCGATGCCGTTGTACGCAGTACGCTTGGAGCCGGTGATACCTTCAAAGCCGGCTGCGTATATGCTCTGATGAACGGCATGACGGATGATGAAACGGTACGGTTTGCCAGCGCCTGTTCCGCGGTGGCGATCAGCCGCTTTCCGCTGCCTTTGAACCCTCCGACCCTGGATGAAGTAAAGGCAAAACTGATTTGATATCTGCCTGTATAACGGAAGGAGCATCTGATGTGAAAAAGGCGAAGATCACCGTCCATCCGACCTACCGGATCGGGACGGTTTCACCGAGACTGTTCGGCGCTTTTCTGGAACCCATCGGGAAAATGGTCAACGGCAGTATGTACAATCCGAAGCATCCGACCGCGGATGAGTACGGGCTTCGGCATGATTTCATCGACGGACTGAGATCAGCGGGCCTGAAGTCTGTCCGCCTTCCCGGCGGAAACTTCGTTTCCGGATGGAACTGGAAGGATTCCATTGGCCCGAAAGAACAGCGGAAGACGAATCTGGACCCCGCCTGGTTTCAGTATATTCCTAATGATGTGGGCCACGACGAATATCTGCGCTGGGCCGAGATGACCGGAGCAGAGGCCATGTATACGGTCAATCTGGGTACAGGAAACCTCAATGACGCGCGTGATCTTGTTGAGTATACCAATTTTGCGGGAGGGACCTACTGGTCAGATCTGCGCGCGAAGAACGGCCATGCGAAGCCCTATGGGGTGAAAACCTGGTATCTGGGGAATGAGATGGACGGACCGTGGCAGATCGCTTCCTGGGAGAGGGATCCCCGCGGCTACGGTATTCTGGCCCACGAAGCTTCAAAGGTCATGAAGTTTGTGGACGGCAGTATCGAAACGGTTGCCTGCGTGTCCTCGTCCCCCTTCCTGAGCCATTATCCGGACTGGGACCGGAAGGTCCTGGAACAGTGCTATGAAACGGTGGATATGATCTCTCTTCACCATTATCATTCCGCGCCTGTCGGAAATATCGCGGGAGTCATGGCGGGCTATCAGGCGTTTGAGGATTATATCCGCACAGAGATCGGTCTGTGCGATTATATCCGTACGCGGCAGCGGGTCAAAAAAACCATGATGCTGTCCTTTGACGAGTACGGATCCATGATGCGGCCGGCCGGCGGCGCGCATTACGGCATGAACGGCCGGATGCCGGCGCAGACCTTCTGTTCCTTTGATCCGGAACGGGAATATATTCATAAGGATCCGGATAACTGGAGCGACAACCGCGTCTGGCCGGCGGGAGAAATCGTTCGCACCCTGGGAACCTGTACCGTTCTGCTGACGCTGATGCGTCACGCGGACCGGATCAAAATCGGTTGCGCGACAGGCGGCCTCGGCGACCTGTGCATGACCGACCGGGAGCATGTTTGGAAAGGCGCAAGCTATTATCCCTTTACCCAGCTGATGCGTTATGCGTCCGGTACCTCCCTGCAGGCGGTAACGGAGTGCGAAACCTATGATGTGGATGGCTATGCCATTGACGACATGAATCAGTACCGGGGTTTTGAGAACGTGGATTATGTTCAGACCGCAGCGGCTGTCAATGAAGCCGGAGATGAAATGAGCGTGTTCGTCCTGAACGCGGACTGGGAGGAAGAACAGGAACTGACCCTTGACGCCCGCGGTTTTGAAGGATGGAGCTTCGCGGGGCATCAAACGCTGTTTGCCGATTCGCCGGACGCGGAGAACACCTGGGAAAATCCCAACGCAATCGTTCCGGAAAAGGTGACGGGGACGAAATGTGAAAAGGGAACTGTGAAGGCCGTTTTGCCGAAGTTGTCCTGGAATGTGTTTACCTTTGAGAAGAAATAAAGGAAGAACAAAAAGAACGGGCTGTCCGCATTCGGGCAGCCCGTTCGCTGTGTGAACCGGGATCACTTCTCGGTGAAGATGAAATCAAAATTGGTGTTGAAGGCAAGAGCGGCGTTGATGTCTTCTTCGGTGATCGGGGCCGCGCTCTCACCCTGACGGTACATCTGGAAGTTGATGCTGTAGCCGTGGTAGTAAGCGAAGATGAACGCGTAAGGATCATTTTCGTTCTTTACCAGAACCAGTTTGGTGCCGAGACCGGTCTCGCGGATCTCATACGCCATGTCGGGGTCATCTTCAACGCAGTTTTCAGCATACAGCTTCAGATCTTCTTCGCTCAGATCATTCAGCGTGTTGATTTCATCGGGCATACTGTCGTCTTCATTGACGGTCATGATATACAGGATGCCGTCGGGATCTTCGGGCTTGATCCGGAGCAGCAGATATTCGCGGACGAGTTCATTTTCGGCAGTATAGCCTTCGGGAATCTGAACATCAAAGGACAGTTCGGGATTGAAATACAGATGAATCTTATCGCTGGCGGTTTCGGCACCGGCAATGCCCATCAGCAGCATCGCGCACAGCAGAATAGCAAGAATCTTTTTCATAATTTGTTTCCTCCATTCATTCAAATCGTCCGGAAGAGAATTATTCGATTTCAGCGTCCACGCAGGAATAGAGAATGAATCCGACGTGGTCGTTCGAAGCGAGTTTTACCTGCGCCCAGGTTTTGCTTTGCGCGAGGACGGTAATCTCTTCACCCGCGTAAATAACATCGCTGAAAGGAGCGTTGGTATCCGGGAACCAGCGGAGATGAACCGGGTTGCCGGGCTTCTTGGTCTTTACAATCGCGTCGATGGGTTCATCGGGGAACTTCAGAGCCTTGGAGGCTTTGACAACGTTATTCCAGGCATCGTCTTCGGGCACGGGGGTAGGCTGGGGCTTGGACCCGGGATCAGTTTTGACCAGGAAGTCGGACTGGATGTACTGAGGATTGGACCAGAAGTAGTGGGAATCAACGGGCTCACACAGGGAGAAACCGTTGGTCTGCGAATACACCTGGACCTTGGTGCCGTAGGGGAGCTTACCGGTGACTTCGTACTCCTTGCCGGGACCGCTGCGGACATTGACGGTTGAGGTGCCTGCAGGGACCTTGACCCAACGGTAAACCGTTTTCTGAGCGGCGAGAGAAGCGCAGGGGATGATCATTGCTGTCAGCAATGCGACCAGACAAAGGATTGAAAGAAACTTTTTCATAGCTTTGTACCTCCCAGTTATTATATGCGACCGACCGTGAAGATCGCTACATTGATTCATACGAATTATACCGGAATCGGGCTACAAATTCAAGCATTAATTAATAAATAATTACAACATATTATCAATCAGAGAAGAACCGTTACAAATTGCAGAAGAAATTGAGACGTTTCAATCTCCGTCATACAGCGCCCAGAATTCATGCTGCCCCTCTTCGGGGAGACTGTATGCGACCATACTGACAACCGTTGCAGGATCGGTTTTCCAGGTAGCCCGGAGATTTTCGGAGAAATGATATTTTGAGATGAGCATTTCAACGGGTTCCATACGGTATTTCTGTTTGGTGTTTTTGTTTGTTTCTTTACGCATCAAAATCACTCCTCTCCGGGTTTTCTGTTTCATTCATACATACGAATGACCGGAGGGGTTTGTTCCCGGAAAATAAAAAAAGCTATTTTCATCGCTTCTTTTTATGCCATCAGTCAGAATTGCGGCTGCTGCATGCCGCAGATCCCGAGAGAACGGCTTCTCCGGAAACGGATCAGTCCAGTCGCATATCAAAGGCTTTTTTCGATGTGCCGTCAAAGCCCTGATGAAGATAGAACTGATGGGCTTCTGTCCGGGCTTTTCCGCTCTGGAGGATGACTTTATAGCAATGACGCTCTTTTGCGAAAGCGATCGCCAGCCCGATGACCCGGGAAGCCAGACCGCGGTTTCTGTATGCTTCATCCGTGACGACATTCTCTATGAGGCAGAGGCTGCGGTTTCCGTGCGTCAAATTGGGAATGACGACTGCGTAACAGGTCGATACGACCTGGCCGTGTTCCACGGCGCCGAAGTAACGGATACTGTCGTTTTCTGCGATCTGTTTCCAGACGTTTTCACTGTTTTCCGAAAGAGCCGGATCATTGGCTTCATCCAGCTGGCGGTACAATACCAGCAGCGATTCCAGATCGGAGGAGGTCAGTCTTCTGAATTCCATCCCGGTCATCCTTTCACTGTTCAGCAGGCGGTGTTTGTCCGGGAGGCCGGTCTGTTCAGCCCCGGCTTCTTTTTTGTAATAGATAAGGTCCCTTTCCCTGCCCAGATAGGTCAGTTCGTTTGTGTGAACGTGGCTGAACGTCATTCCGCATTTTTCCATCACTCTTTTTGAGGCCGTGTTTTCCGGGAAAAAGGACGCGTATACCGTTTGGAACGATGCCTGATCCAGATAATAGGAGAGCATGGCGGTTACCGTTTCAGTCATATATCCTTTTCCCCAATAACGGCTGCCGAGGCCGTAGCCGATTTCCAGAGAACGGTTTTCCCGATCGACCTCACATTCAACAAAAATCCCAATCAGAAGCCCCGTTTTCTTTTCTCTGATCGCGAAAAGGTCTGACCTGTCCAGATATTTTGCAAAATCGAAGGTCTCCAGATCTTCGGCATAATTGCAGATAAAGGTTTTCAGTACGTCTGTGTCATGCGATATGCAGAGGAAATACTGTTCCTTATCTTCGGGCCTGAGATCGTCCACGATCAACCGTTCGGTTTCAATAAACATTTTCAGTCTCCCGCTCTTTCTTTATCGGTCTGCACCGTACTTCTTCATGATCCGCAGGGAATAGACGGCCATCACAGCGATCGTTTCAAATACGACTCCTGATACTGACAGCAGAATG
Organism: uncultured Clostridia bacterium; assembly: GCA_937906775.1. Classification (GTDB taxonomy): domain Bacteria; phylum Bacillota; class Clostridia; order Christensenellales; family Aristaeellaceae; genus Aristaeella. The sequence continues at coordinate 7,364 of CALCUD010000025.1, read as the reverse complement.
AAGGCTTTCTGACTGCCCAGCAAAGGAAGCCCCAGCAGAATGAAGACCGTACCGTACACGATGAACAACCGTCCTGTCGCGCGGTTATATCCCCGTGTGTCATTGACTTTTTCCGCAGCAGTACCGGCCCAGAAGCCGACCGGCTTTCCGGCAAAAAAGGCCCGGATCCCTATGCCGATCAGCAGACAGCCAACGGCGGCCCATATCAAAAATCCCGTCATCTTTCGATCATGTCCTTTCAGGTTCTGCAACAGGGGCGCATTTTTCTTCAGAATCTCCACAGACAGAGCGAATGTCCGCGGAATCGGAAAAACAGGAATGCTCCGTCACTTCATCCCGGGGAGCGGCAGCCCCCGGCTCAAGATTCATTTCAGTATATCATACTTTATCCGGAACAGGGATGCGGTTTTGACCGCAGGGGGGGGGAAAAACAAAAGGGAAGTTATAAAAGCTTTTCTTGTTCAGACAGACCGGGGAGACTATAATAACATCATCATCGGTGATAGGGAGGAATCTGTGATGAATGAAGCGGAAGCCATTCGCGCGCGCCATTCCGTACGGGCTTATCAGAACCGCGGGATCGAAGCGGAAAAGATCAATCAGCTCAGGGAAATGATCAGCAAGGTCAACGCAGAAGGCAATCTCCACCTGCAGCTGATCGAAAACGCCGGGAAAACATTCAACCGACTGCTGAGCAGGGCGATGGGGCTGGCAAGCGCGCCGAGCGTGATCGCCTGCGTCGGGCCGGATGACGGAACGCTGGATGACCGTGTTGGATTTTACGGTGAGAAAATCGTTCTGGCGGCGCAATGCATGGGACTCAACACCTGCTGGGCCGGAACGTTCAATAAAAACGGTGTTCCGGCTGAAATCGGGAACGGCGAACGGCTGGTCCTTGTCATCGCTGTCGGGTACGGCGAGAATCAGGGAAGAACGCGCAAATCCAAAACGCCGGATCAGGTATCAAAAGCCTCCGGAACGCGGCCGGAATGGTTTAATCTCGGCGTGGAACTGGCGCTCCTGGCTCCGACAGCCATCAATCAGCAGCGTTTTGAGATCCGGCTCAATGAAGACGGAAGCGTGAGCTTTGAGGATAAAGGCGGCCCGTTCAGCAAGGTTGATCTTGGTATTGTCCGGTATCATTTTACCGTCGGTGCAGACTGCGGAAGACACAACTGAAAATGATTGTAAAAAGATCCCTGAGATGCTGTGTCTCAGGGATCTTCCGATGTTTCACCTGCCTCCTGCATTCATGTAGACCAGGCCGCCAATATTCACCTCTTTGATCAGCAAGCGCTTGGCATCAGAGACCAGCGGGATTTCGTTTTCAATTACCACGCGCAGCATCAGACTGATGTCCGTAATTTCATGAATGCAGAGCATCTTATGGAGAAAATGCAGCTGATCCGGATTCCGACGCCGGAACAGAAATTTGAAATTCCTGTCTATACGCAGGTCATGCTGAACAAAGACGGGAATTACAGTATTGTACTCGATTTCATGAAAGCCATGTATTCAGAGGAGACCGCGGACCGTTTCGCCGGTGTGCCGGATCAGATCATTCGGGCACAGCTCGGTTGATCCAATCGGCTTGTTTACCTCAAAGAAAACGCGGGGAGGCTGCTGCCCAATGTCATTCAGATAAGAATGACGGAAGAGAAACTGGAAATGAAATAGGTTCCGGTTTCTTTTTGTCTGTATATTCTTCGTTCTATGTCAGCAAATTTCTCTCCGTTGTGCGCGGCATATTCAAAACGGCTGCGGCAGAAGGAGCGATTCTGCGAAACCCGATGGAACTTGTGAAGCGTCCGAAGTGAAAAAAGACGGAAGGGCATCGTGCGCTTGAACCGTTTTTGAACCGTTTGCTCAGTAAAATGGGGTTAAATAGATAAAAATCGTAATTCCGGAGCGGAAAAAGTCGAAAAGGGATTCGTCAGCAGAAGCAAGCCACGCATTAGAAGCATGCATATATGGTCAAAATCGCTACCACATATGGCAAAAACGACAAAACCGCCTGGGAATGAATGACCGCAATGCTCTATTTCATGACTTCCGAAAGTGTAACGAATAGTTTTTGTACATCAATCGGTTTCGCCAGATGTCCGTTCATTCCGGCATCCAGAGCATTTCGTTTATCTTCGTCAAAGGCGTTGGCTGTCATGGCAATGATCGGAATATTCGCCGCATACGGATTCGAAAGCTTTCTGATCGCTCTCGCAGCGTCATAACCGTTCATCCGGGGCATCTGAATATCCATGAGAACCAGATCATACTGACCTTCAGCAGCATTCTGCATCTTCTCAACGGCAATATCACCGTCCTCTGCAGTGTCTACGGTAACGTCCTTTTCTTCAAGGATCTCACATGCGATCTCGCGGTTCATTTCGTTATCTTCAACCAGCAGTATATGCATGCCTTCAAGGCTCCTGACTTTATCTCCGGAAGTTTCTTCTGCGGTATCGAAAGTCTCAGCCTGAGCAAGGCGGAACGTAAATTTTGCTATAACTGTAGTACCTGCGCCAAGCTCACTGGAAATGGAAATCGTTCCGTGCATCAGATCTATAAGCTGCTTTACGATGGACATTCCAAGCCCTGTCCCCTGAATACCGCTGACCGTTGATGACTGTGAACGTTCAAATGGCTCGTATATCTTCTCAAGAAATTCCTTGCTCATTCCTATACCGGTGTCCTTGACAACAAGTTCCAGCGATACAGTATTGTCGGCATTGAAGCCCAGAATATTTACCCAGATGTCCACGCGACCTCCGGGATTTGTATATTTTATGGCATTGGAAATAATATTCATGGCAACCTGATTGATCCTGGTTTCGTCGCAGTACACCCAAAGGTCACCTGCAGCTCCGCGATGCAGTTCTACCGTTACACCGCGCTGGCGCCCTGCTTCGGTACAGATTTCGATCGTAGTGTTCGATGCGGCGGTCAGATTCATAGGTTCTTCGTTAAGCGAAAGTTTTCCTGATTCAATTCTGGACATATCAAGGACTTCATTGATAAGGTCAAGCAGTTGATGTCCTGCGTCATCCAGTTTCGCGAGATATTCCGATGCACACGACGGATCATCGAGGTGCTTTCTCGTCAGATCCGTAAATCCGAGGATGGCGTTCATTGGAGTACGTATATCGTGAGACATGTTAAACAGGAATTTGGTTTTTGCTTCGCTGGCAACGTTTGCAACACTGAGGGCCTGTTCCAGTGCTTTCTTGGTTTCTATATCCTTCTTTACTATTGCATCAACATTACGGAAACCGAAAACCATCAGATTTTCGTAAGATTCACCCGCAACACGTCCGCAGCAGAACTGGTAATAGTTCAGCGTACCGTTCATATTGCGCAGATAGTTGAATTCGGAAATATTTTCCGTATTGATGATTGAGTCCAGATGCTTCGGTTCAGTCCAGGCCAGAAATGCTTCTCTGTCATTTTCAATGACATACCTTCCTGCATATTCACGAATGAAATCGATATATTCAGGAGTCTCAAGCGCCAGTTGCTGAACAGGGAGTGCTCTTTCCATATCAGACTTACGGAAGACCTGTAGGGATCCTGTTTGCAGATCCGTAAGATATAACGGACCGTATTCGTTACTCAATGTGTAAATGACACCGGCGGAAAGAATCTCTTTCTGCTTTGATTTCTGAAGTTCCGCTTCGGCCTTCAATTCACGGACCTGGGTTTCTACTGTCTTTGTGAGGAATATCTGAACCAGTACACAGGCGATGCAAAGCCCCACGGAATTTGCAGGCGCATCGGGATAGATCAGTTGAAACACGTCAAAGAAAACCGGTGTAAGTGAGATCCACAGGAATGTCCGGAAACTGCTGCGTCTCGTCTGCAATTTTGTATGAAGGATTCCGAACGATGCAACCGCAGCAACCAGAAGGTAAACAAAGAACTGCACATAAAACAGGATCGCGCGGGCATCGGTAGTCTGATAATTCCCGGTTTCATCCACATAGAACATGAAGTGGCTGGAAAAGTTTGCAATAATCATTCCCAGCTGCGCAAGCATCAGTACTGCCGCTATGGATCTCCATATCTTCGGCTTCCGGATCAGTTCTCTTAAGGATCCGCAAAAGAACAATGTCCAGATGAAAGGAGCCAAAGCCGAACTGAAATGGAACACTGCAGAAGCAACCATCAACCCGGTATCACTGTTGATAATTCCGGAAGCAAGCAATCCCCAGACGCCGTCCTGAATGCAATAAAAGATAATGAATCCAAAAAAACTCAGAAGTTCATTTTTTCTCTCTTTACGGTTGTTTCCCAGATGGTTTAGCAAAAGAATCAATACAATTGCTGCGCAGACAAACGCCATTACGGCATACAAAGGATGAACATTCCGGTCAAATAAATCTCCCATAGGCCCCCTCCTGACATGACAGGAATTGCATTCGATTCATTCATATTCTATATGGGAAAAACAACCGCGGTCAGATCAAGTCAAAGATTGCTTCACAGTTGAATTATATATACTGACTGAATTAGTCCTATGCATGATTTACCAATGCATGTCTGCTTTGCTGAAGTTCCCCAGCTCAGTGAGATAATCGGAGAGGGCCTGGAGAGGAGTGATCTCCGTGACGGTGTAGGAGCCCTCTGCCAGATCGGCGATCTCACCATCGGCGAAAACGATTGTATATACGGTGTCATCTGACAGTTCTGCGTCATCCTTCACGGTGAGAACGTAACGGTAATTCTCTTCCTGGTTTTCATACAGTTTCAGACCTTTCGCCGCCAGGTCCCTGATCTCCTTGCCGGTCATGGTCATCGTATTCAGCTGTTTCCCGGACTGCCGGATCTCGTTGATCTCTTCCGTACCGATCCGCTGGTCAGCAAAAAGTTCGCCGTAGATCCCCTTGCTGTTCTGCATAGTGGTATAACCTTCGCGTTCGACGAGCTTTTCGAATCCGTTAAAGCCGGGCATCGACATGATGACCACGTCAGCGCCGGTTGCTCTGATCTGGGCTATACCGGTCAGGCGCGCGATATCCTCAATATTCAGATCCTCTTTGGGAATGGCAATGTGCGTATAGCCGTTTTCCAGATAGTTGTCCCGAATCTGATCAAATGCGGCGCAAACGCCGGGAATATCGATGTTTCCGCGGACGAATTCATGCAGCACGTCCGCCATCTCATTGATGATATCCTCCCATCCGGACCAGACGAAGCTGGTGATCTGGCCTTCGTCCACGAAATCCTTGACCTCTGCATAGAAGCTGTCGTCGCTGATCTTGCTGCCAATCAGGGTGGAAATCACGGTATTGCCGTTGGCACCCATCATTGTGCTGCCGATTTCAGTGGAAATATATTCGATGAATTTCAGCGCATCTGCCAGCTTCTGTTCGTTGCCGGGCTTTTCCAGTTCCTTGCTCAGGCCGTAGAAACGCTGGATATTGGAAACCAGCATATTGTTTTCCCCGTCTTCGGAAAGGAAGGGGATTATACCGTATTCCTGCAGGCCGTATTCAGGGTGATCGTCACGCACGGACCAATCCAGGAACTTGACGGAATACGCGTTGCACAGGTGCATGGCGGCCAGACCGCCCATGAAGGCGGGATTGCTGGCATTGGTGCCGATATCCTTCTGATCAATGAAGCCCGCGTCGATCCATTTCTTCATATATTCAAGAACGGGCTCAAGAGTCCCGGTGGCATTGGCCTTGCCAGTCAGGAAATCCTGCTTCCAGGTCATGCCGTCCATGGAATCAAAGAACATGGTATTGCCTAGCCCGAACATATAAGCGAAGATATATCCGTTCAGGTCCATCCGGGAACGGAACGCCTCGATGCCTTCGGCCTCGCATTTTTCCTTCAGTTCCAATAGCTCTTCAAAGCTGTTCGGCACATCCCAGCCGTATTTTTCAAACACGGTCTTGTTATAATACATGCCGAAAATGTTGTAGAACGCGGGCAGCAGATAGATGCCGCCGTCCACATTGACACTACGCAGCATGGCATCCGTGTAATTATTCACGAAGCCGTACTGGCTCAGGTCGATCAGGTTATCCTTCATGGCTTCCGCGTCCTGCATATAGGTGGTGGCGTAGATATCCGTGATCTTTCCGGCTTTCAGGGAATTGCGTGTATAGGCTGTCATGTTTGAACCGTTATACGGTATAAATTCGAATCTGACTTCCGGTGCGTATTCTGCGAACCCGTCCAGCAGCTCCTTGGAAATGAAGTTCGCTGTGAGCATGGTCAGCGGTTCATGTTCTTCCGCGTGAACGGGTGCCACGGAAACCGCCAGAGTGAGTGCCAACAGGATACCGAGCAGTTTTTTCATGGGGAGACCTCCTTATGAATATATTATTTCTTTACGTAATTGGATATAGTCTTCAAAACCTCGTCCAGATTGATCGGCTTGCTCAGATGCGCGTTCATCCCGGCGTCCATGGATCTACGGATATCCTCCTCAAACGCGTTGGCGGACATGGCGATGATCGGGATGGTTTTTGCGTCCGGACGGTCCTCTGTCGCCCGGATCGCTTTGGTTGCAGTCAGACCGTCCATCACAGGCATCATGATATCCATCAGGATCAGCTTGAAGGTGTCGGGAGGATTATTGCGGAATTCATCCACTGCAAACTGCCCGTTCACGGCGGGCGTGATCACCATGCCTTCATCTTCCAGCAACTCCGTGGCAATCTCCATGTTCAGCTCATTATCCTCCGCCAGCAGCACATGAACGCCTTCCAGACTGTCCACGTTTTCCACCTGTTCCTCAGTCACATGTTCAGCCTTGTCAATGGTTAGCGGCAGTTCTACCGTAAAGGTGCTTCCTATGTTGACTTCGCTTTTCACCGAGACGGTTCCGCCCATCAGATCCACAAACTGTTTGGTGATAGACATGCCCAGTCCGGTCCCCTTGTACTTGCTTCTGGCACCGGCGTCCGCCTGAGAAAAAGCGTCCCAGATCCTGTCCAGGAATTCCGGCGTCATGCCCATGCCTGTATCCTGAATCTCATATTGGATCGTTGCAGTATCTTCATCCGACGCTGTCTCTTTCATCCTGAACCAGATTTTCCCGCCGTCCGGAGTGAATTTGACCGCGTTGCCCAGGATGTTGATCAGGACCTGCCGGATCCGCAGCTCGTCACCGTACAGCCAGGGATGAGCAATATCCTCCTCTTCCATGATCAATTCCAGATTCCGGTCCTCCAACTGACCGCGGATAATGGAATTGCAGTTGGCCGTGACCGCGTGGATGTTGATGGGATCATGAGCGATGACTGTTTTGCCGGATTCGATCCGGGACATATCCAGAACGTCATTGATCAGCGAGAGCAGATGGTTGCTGGAAACGGACACCTTGTCCAGGCAGTCGGAAACATACTGCCGGTCGT
>CALCUD010000024.1 GCA_937906775.1 uncultured Clostridia bacterium | reverse complement strand
CGTAATCTGGCGGCCGCGGAAGCGAATGGAAACCTTGACCTTGTCGCCGCCTTCAAGGAAGCGGATCGCCATCTTCGCCTTGGTGTTCACATCGTTTTCTTCGATGGTGGCGGACAGCTGAACCTCCTTGATGTCGACAACGCGCTGATTCTTGCGGTTTTCGCGTTCCCGCTTGGATTGCTCGTAGCGGTACTTGTCATAATCCAGCAGTTTACAGACAGGGGGCTTTGCGCCGGGCTGAATCTTGGCAACGTCGAGCCCGCGCTCTTCGCCCAGAGCCAGCGCCTGCTGAATCGTCATGACGCCAAGTTGTTCGCCGTTCTCGTCGATCAGGCGAATCTCGTGGTCGCGAATATCCTCATTGATGATCAGTTCGGTTGCGATATCCATGCACCTCCAGTATTTCGGTCTGAAAAAGCGACGGGCCTGATGACCCGTCGCTCACAATACACTCTTTCGCCGTTTTCACGGAGAAGGCGCCTTAACCCGGCGGCACGAGCCACACAAGGTGAGAAGCGGGCAAGCCTCTGCTTTCAAACATGGGTACTTTATCACACCTGATTCCGTCTGTCAACCCCTGAATTGCAACAGAATTACAGAGCGTTCACCAGGTCGTACATATCGCGGTTGAAGCTCTTCTTCTGAGCCAGCGCGTCGTTGATCGGCATATGCATGACCTGACCGTTCTGCATGCCGATGACCTGATTGCTGATCCCGTCGCGGAGCAGCTTCACGGCCAGATTGCCGGCCTGGAAGGCGAACGCACTGTCGCGCGCCGTCGGTTCGGCGCCGCGCTGCGTGTAGCCGATGACCGTTGCGCGCGCCTCGACCATGCCGCACATCCGCTTCATCACGGAGGCAAAGCGCACAGCGCTCATGGGTTCGCCCTCATAGCAGGGCTTGCCGTGAGACGTCAGATAAGTGTACATATCAAACGGCGCCATGGAATCCCAGCAGCCCTCCGCCAGAATGATCGTCGCGCGGGTGTTGCCCTTGGCCAGCTGACGGTTCAGCTTTTCAGCGACTTCCTCAACGGACCACGGGACTTCCGGAACAACCACGATCTCGCTGCCGGTGGACACGGCGGTCATCAGCGCGATATCGCCGCAGTGACGGCCCATCACCTCGACCACGGCGGGACGGTCGTGGCTGCGGGACGTCGCCCGGATGGAACGCACGGCGTCAACGCAGACGTTGACCGCGGTGTCGAATCCGAGGGTCATCTCGGTATAGCCGAGATCGTTGTCGATGGTCGCGGGAATGCCGATGCAGGGGATCCCCAGATCGCACAGGCGCTGCGCCCCCTGAAAACTTCCGTCGCCGCCCAGAACGACCAGCCCGTCAATTTCCATCGCGGACAGCGTTTTGACAGCGATGTCGCGATAGGCGGGATCGAGGAACTCGGTGCAGCGCGCCGTGCGGAGATAGGTGCCGGGCTCGTCTGCGATATCCAGTACGGTGTCCAGATAAAGCTCCTGCAAGTCGTCCTTAATATTGGTACTCTTGCGAAGCAGACCGTTATAGCCGCGCTTGATCCCGATCAGGGGCATCCCGTACAGGGAAGCGCTACGGGCTACCGCCATCACGGCAGCGTTCATTCCGGGGCTGTCGCCGCCACTGGTCAAAACACCGATCTTTCTCATTTCACTGATGCTCCTTTATCAGGTCCTCTTCCGCATGAGCGGAATTCAGTTTCCGTTCACACAGAACTGAATTATACCATAGACCCCGAAAAGTTGGAATAGCCTTTTTTGTCCGGTTCTGTTCCCTTTTTGTCCTTCCTTCCTCGTTCTCTTGTTCTTCCCTTCCGCAAATGATACAATACGCATCGATATCGCATTATTGAAAGGAAGGATTCCTGTGAAATATGTCCTTGTGATCGGCGACGGCATGAGCGACGACCCCGTCCCGGAGCTCGGCGGGAAAACGCCGCTTGAACATCTTGACCTTCCCGCCTTCGGCGTCCTGGCCGGCAGCGAGACCGGCACCTGCCGGACCGTTCCGGAAACCGTTCCCGCCGGAAGCGACACCGCGATCCTGAATATTTTCGGCAACGATCCCCGCGACTGCTATACCGGGCGGAGCGTTCTGGAGGCCGCCGGCGTCGGCGTGACGCTGAATCCCGGCGAGGTGTCCATGCGTGTCAATCTCTGCGCCGTGGAAGAGATCGGCGGACAGCTGATCATTCACAGTCACAACGGCGGCAACATCGAGGGGGACGAAGCCGAAACCCTGATGAACGATCTTCTGGCCGATCCCCGTTTCGCCCCCGCGGCTGAAAAAGCGGGGCTCACGGTCCACGTCAGCCGCACCTTCCGGCATATCGGTGTATTCGCCGGTCCTGTTCCGGAGGACGCCGTCCTGTCCACCACCGAGCCCCACAATGTGCTGGAGCAGCCCGTTCACTATCCGACCGGCTATCTCTCTGCCGAGATCACCGATCTGATGAACATCTCCTATACCGTTCTGAAGGATCATCCGGTGAATCAGGCCCGGATCGCCCGCGGTCAGCTTCCCGCAAACATGATCTGGCCCTGGGGGGCCGGACGGGCCATGCTGCTTCCCTCCTTCGAGGAAAAATACGGGGTGAAGGGAACGGTCATCAGCGCGGTTCCGCTGGTCTGGGGGATCGCGGAGCTGATGAAGCTGCCGCATCCTCATGTTCCCGGCGCCAACGGCGATCTGGACACGAACTATGAAGGCAAGGTCGACGCCGCCGTCGCCGCGCTCGCCGCAGGGGACAGTTTCGTCGCGATCCATGTCGAAGCGCCCGACGAGATGACGCATGCCGGCGCGCTGGATAAAAAACTGGAAGCGATCCGCCGCCTGGATACCCGGGTCATCGCGCCCCTGCTGGAAAAGCTTCCCGCGCTCGGCGATTTCCGGATCCTGCTGCTGTCCGACCATAAAACGCTGATGTCGACCCGCACGCACGACGGGAAGCCCGTTCCGTTCGCCATCTATGACTCCCGCCGTCCCGGAACGCCGTCCCGGCTGGACGAGGCGACCGCCGCGAATGGCGTCTTTGTTCCCGAAGGCCACGACATCATGGCAAGACTGCTGGAACAGTAATTATTACGATTTTGTAACACTAAATTTGCATTTTATTAACACTTGTGATATACTGCGTTCATCAAAGGAATCCGACCGGAAGGGAGGTCCCCCATGAAAAAACGCAGTATTTTTTGTTTTCTTATGATCTTTGCGATCCTGATCTTCCCGCTCCAGGGCAGTTACGCGTGGCAGGCCGGTACGCTGTACAACGGCTGCAGGAACGAGGCTGTCCGGATCATGCAGCAGGCGCTGATCGATCTCGGCTACCTGGGCGGGACCGCCGACGGCATCTTCGGAAACAATACGGAAAAAGCCGTCCGGAAATTTCAGCGCGCCAACGGACTGAATGCCGACGGGCTTGCCGGTACGCGGACGCTGGAGCTTCTGTACGCCAAACAGGCGTCGCAAAAGCCCTCCCAGCCGACTGCCGCCCCGACCGCCGCTCCGGCCGCCACTCCGACTCCGACGGCGGCTCCCGAATCCGGCGGATCTTCCTCCAAACTGTTCGGCAACAATTACAACACCATAAAGAGCGGTTCCTCCGGTTCCCGCGTCAAAACGCTGCAAAAGGCTCTGAACAAACTGGGCTACTCCTGCGGCACCGCGGACGGGAAATTCGGGGCCAAAACAACGAAAGCCGTAAAAGCGTTTCAGTCCGCGCAGGGTCTGAAAGCCGACGGGCTTGCGGGTAAAAAGACGCTGAAGGCGCTGGAAAAAGCCTATGCGAAGAAAACCGGCAGTTCATCCGCGGACGGATCTGTTTCCCCGACGCCAACCCCGGCGCCCGAACCTGCCGAGACCGGCATCAACGCGAAAATGTCTCTGCCCGCCCGTTCGTCCGTGAAGCTTCTTCACTGGTTCAACGACATTAAAAATAAGAAGATCAAAGCCGGTCAGCAGATCCTGATCCTGGACCCCTCCACCGGGCTGAACTGGACGCTCCGTCTGCTCTCGCTCGGCCGTCACGCCGATTCCGAACCGCTGACGGCAAAGGATACCGCCACCATGCTCAAGGCCTTCGGCGGCCAGAACACATGGACCCAGAAGGCCGTGTATGTCCGCCTTCCCGACGGTACCTGGACGATCGGCTCCACCCATGACATGCCTCACCTGTCCGGAAACATCAAGGATAACAATTTTGACGGCCATCTCTGCGTTCATTTTCTGCGCGACATGAGCGAATGTCAGCAGAACGATCCGGATTACGGCGTATCCAATCAGAAAACCATCCGTTCCTTCTGGAAATCTCTCACCGGAGAGGAAATCAGCTATTGATATTCATCACATGAGGGAAGCATCCGTCAGAAAAGCGTTCCCATGACAAAACAGGAACCGTCAGATCTCTGAAAGCATAAACTTCCGGACTGTCAATAAAAAAGCCTTGACAGTCCTCTTTTTTTATGTATAATGGTCACTTGTCAAGTGTTGTCCCCTGACAGGAGGCGAAGGCAATGGCGGACGATCTCAGAAAAAAGGTGGATCTGGCCTTCCTTGCCGCTTTCTACGGAGGCATGCTGACCGAGAAGCAGCGCCGGGTCCTTTCTCTCCACTGCGAGGAAGATCTTTCCCTGGGAGAGATCGCCGAAGAAGTCGGGATCTCCCGTCAGGCCGTCCATGAGACGATCACCCGCGCCGCCGCGAAGCTGAACGAAATGGAAACATCTCTGGGCGTGGCTTCCCGCTTCAGCCGGATGGAATCCGGGCTGGAGCAGGCGCTTTCCGCCCTGAAGAATAACGACAACAACCGGGCGGTTTCGATCCTCGAGGATCTGCTCCGCCTGGACCGGGAGGAAAACAATGGCCTTTGAAGGCTTGAGTGAAAAGCTGCAGGGCGCTCTGCGGAAAATGACCGGCCGCGGCCGGCTGACCGAGCAGGCTGTAAAAGACGGCATGCGCGAAGTGCGCATGGCGCTTCTGGAAGCCGACGTCAACTATGCCGTCGCCAAGGATTTCATCAAAAAGGTTACCGAGCGCTGCGTCGGGCAGGATGTCCTTTCCTCCCTTACGCCGAGCCAGCAGGTCATCAAGATCGTCAACGAAGAGATGACCGCGCTGATGGGTTCCACCAACGCGAAGCTGAACTGGTCCCCTTCTGTGCCGACGATCTTCATGCTGTGCGGCCTGCAGGGCGCCGGTAAAACGACCATGTGCGCCAAGCTCGCCGGATATCTGACCAAGCAGGGAAAAAAGCCCATGCTGGCCGCCTGCGATATCTACCGTCCCGCCGCCATCAAACAGCTGCAGGTCATCGGAGAACAGGTCCATGTCCCGGTGTTCGAAAAGGGCACGCAGGATCCGGTCAAAACCGCGAAGGAAGCGATCGAATACGCCCGCTATTACCAGCGGGATGTGCTCATCATCGATACCGCCGGCCGTCTTCATATCGACGAAGCGCTGATGGACGAGCTCGCCCGGATCAAAGCGGCTGTCAAACCGACGGAGATCCTGCTGACGGTCGACGCGATGACCGGTCAGGACGCAGTGAACGTCGCTAAGACCTTCGACGAAAAGCTCGACGTCACCGGCGTGATCCTCACCAAGCTCGACGGCGATACGCGCGGCGGCGCGGCCCTCAGCATCAAGGCCGTCACCGGCAAGCCGATCAAGTTCAGCGGCATCGGTGAAAAGCTGACGGATATCGAGCCCTTCCATCCCGACCGGATGGCTTCCCGTATTCTGGGCATGGGCGACGTGCTCACGCTGATCGACAAGGCCGCGGAAGCCTTCGACGAACAGGACGCCGAGAAATTCGCCCGCAAGGGATTCAGCAACAAGCTGACCCTGGAGGATTTCCTCGACCTGATGCAGAGCATGAAA
>CALCUD010000023.1 GCA_937906775.1 uncultured Clostridia bacterium | reverse complement strand
GTTCATTTTGCGGCAGAAAGCAATGCAGTTTTCCACGCCGCCGATGTTGATATCCTCAATATCGGTTCCGGTGGAGAAATGCTTGACATTCGCGGCACAGTTGAACACGGTCTGAATATCGTACTGCTCAAACTGCGCGAAGGAATCATACCGGGTCACATCTCCGTTAAGCACTACGACCCGCTCGTCAAAAGCTTCGGTGACATCGTCCTCGAAGTAATAGAAAAGCATATTTCTCAGGCGGCGCGCAGGTGTGGCGAATCTGCCTTTCCGTACAAGACAATAAACTTTTCCGGTCTCATTTTTCAGGAAGTTCTGCAGCACATGGATTCCCATGTATCCCGTCGCACCCGTCAGGAGGATGTTGCCGAGTTCGCGCTTTTCACCGGAACGGAAGGAATCCAGTGTATTTTCGCTCAGCAGCTTCCGGATGGCGCTGTAGTCGTAATCTTCAACCTCGCTGTCCCTGTTTTCATCCTTGCCGCCGGATACCAGCTTCGCGAGTTCGCGGGGTGTCGCGTGACTGAAGATATCAGGATAGCTGAGCTCATAGCCGGCTTCAATGGACGCGACAACAATGGATGTCACGGTCAGGGAGGACCCGCCGCATTCAAAGAAGTTATCTTCCGCGCCGACCTTATCCATCTTCAATGCTTTTGCAAAAAGGTCACAGAAGAAACGCTCCACTTTTCCGGATGCTTCCACGTATTCGCCTGCTCTGACCGGGACCGGGTCGGGCAGCGCTTTTCTGTCGGTCTTGCCGTTCGCGTTCGTCGGGAAAGCATCCAGCTGCAGATAGGCACCGGGCACCATATAGTGAGTCAGTTTTGTCTTCAGCGCGTCCCGAAGTACTTCCGGATCGAGTTTCCCGGTGGCGGTGTAATACGCGCAGAGCGTATCCTGACCGCTCAGTTTCCGAATCATCACCAGAGCCTGCTTTATGCCCGGCTGCTGCGAAATGACATTTTCGATCTCGCCCAGTTCGATCCGCAGACCTCTCAGCTTGACCTGACTGTCTTTCCTGCCGAGAATCACGACATTGCCGTCCTCATCCCACTTTGCATAGTCACCGGTCTTGTAAGTTCTCTGTCCTCGGTAATCCACAAAGAGATTGCGCTTGTTATCCTCCGGATTGCGGTAACCTCTGGCTACGCCGGGACCGCTTACGTACAGTTCACCGATAATTCCGGGAGGCAGCAGATTTCCGTCATTGTCCACGATATGCTCGATGTAATTGTACAGAGGCTTTCCGACGCTGATATGATCGGCATGCGTGAGATCTGCCATATTGCTTGAAATTGTGATCTCGGTAGGCCCGTAGGTATTGAACAGCATTGCGTTTGTCAATGCCTGCAGACGTTTCATCAGCGCGGTCGGATAGAGCTCAGCACCGCAGACAATCATCTTCAGTTCCTTCAGGCAGTCCACAAAAGGCGCATACTCCATATACTGCTGCAGTCTGGAGGCAGTGCCGCTGAACATGTGAATGTCGTGCTTCCTGATCAGCTCTGTAAGGGCGATCGGGTCATTCATCTGCTCTTCATCCGTGAAGATCACCGTCTTACCGTTGCACAGCATACCGAAGGTATCTTTCATGGACATGTCAAAGGAGACGGTCGTGATACTGAGAATGTTTTCGACGCCTCTTTCCATTACCTGATGGTACAGAATGTTGGACGGAGTATCCGTGAAATAGTTGCACACGCCGATATGTCTGATCAGCACCCCCTTGGGTCTGCCGGTAGAACCGGAGGTATAGATCGTATAAATCAGATCCTCCGGCGACATCTTCGTATGCGGGCAGGTTTCGCTGCCTTCGGTGAGAAGTTCGGCGATATCGATCGCCACTCCAACCGGATACTGATTCAGTTTGTCCGGCGTCGTGACGATATACCGCGCTCCGGAATCCTCAGTGATCAGTTGGATACGGTCCGCCGGATATTGCGGATCGCATGGAATGAACGCGGCGCCTGCCTTCATGACGCCGAATGCGGCGGCAAAGTAGTACGCGCGTCTCGGAAGCAGCAGGACGACCATGTCGCCTTTTCCGACGCCCCGGGAAATCAGATTGTTTGCGATCCGGTTCGCCTGTCTGTCCAACTCGCCGTAGGTCAAAGAACAGTCACACGCGATGATCGCTGTTTTATCCGGATGTTGTGTGACTTGTGCCTCAAACCGCTCATGTACAAGCCCGGGCTTGATTTCACCGAGCTCGCTTTCGGAGAATCCGCGCAGAACAGCCTCGTCCTCACCGGACAGCAGGGAAAGGTGTTTGACCGCCTGCGAAGGATCCGCCATCATACGTTCCGTACAGATCTTCAGCGAACGGGCGAAAATACGCATGTATTTTTCCGTATACAGCGCGTCATTGTATTCCACGCAGAGATGAATCCCGTCCTCGCTGTCCATGATCGCGATCTTCAGCTTGAACTTGGGTGTGCCGTCGTCCGGCGGGATGATCTCCGCGGTATGCCCGTCCAGCACAATGTCGTCGGTAACACCCAACTGACATTCGTACATGATGTCGGTCCCATAACCGTATTTGCCGGCGATCTCCGTAAACGGGTAAAGCTCATTGGCAATACTGCCGCTCATGGTATCGGATGCGGCACGGATGTAATCCAGTACGGTCATGCCGTCCTTCGGACGTATGGCTACGGGAAGCGTGCGGACAAACATACCGATCGCGCTGCGTGTCGCCGCTTTTGCTCTTCCGTTGGAAATGGTTGTGATATAAACATCCTTCACGGACGCGAAACGGGAAACGGTATAGAATACGGACGCAAGGAACAGCGTTGAGGCCGTGATCCGGTTCTCCCTGCAGAAGCTTTCGATAACCTCTCTGTCCATCTGCTCGGTTACGACGCCCGCCTGACCGTTTTCGGCTTTCCCGCTGATGTCGGAAGGCATTTCCGTCGTATTTTCAAAGTCAGAGAGCATATTCGCGAAGTATTTTTCGGAAGCCGTGTACTCCTCGCTCTTCCTGAACTGCGCGTCATCCAGCGAATAATCAAAGTATGAGTATTCCTCTCGATCTGCGGCGCCGGTTTCATAAGCCTGCCTGACAGCGTCCATAAACAGATTTACGGAGAAACCGTCAAAAACGATATGATGGAAATCCATCAGCAGATACAGCGCTCCCGGAACATTGACGATCTCAAAACGGTAGAGGGGACCGCTGTGAAGATTGAACGGCCGGACAAAACTCCTGAAATACTGTTCTATGTCACAGTCGGTCTGATCACTTACCGGAACACTGATCTCCGCGCCATCGTTTCTGACCTGAACGAAACCGTCCTTGTTTGTTTTGATATAGGTGTTCAGATACGGATGCGACTTAACGGCGGTCTTGATCGCCTCGCCCAGACGCGCGCTGTCGATCCCGTTGAATTTCAGACAGAAGGGGATATTGTACAGCGTATTTTCCGGGTGCTGCATGGTTTCATAATATACACCAAGCTGCGTCTGGGTCAGCGGGTATTCTGTCCGCGTTTCGGATGCTTTTGCGACCGGGGCCGTTTTCGTACTGGCTTTACCTGTCAGAAGAGACAAAAGGATCTCATTTTCAACATCCATGACAGAAGCGCCCTGCATGATCCGAGCTACCGGGAAATCGACAGCGAATTTCTTTTCCACGACCGTCACGAAGGAAATCGCGGAGATGGAGGTAATCCCCAGAGCCAAGAGGTCGCTCGTTACGTCCTCGGTAGAGATATTCGCGGTTTCCTTCAGAATGGTCAGCAATTGCTTCTCACATTCGGTGAGTACACCGCTTCTGCCTTTAGCGGTACTGTTATCCGTACTTCCGAGCTCCGGCTTTGGCAGGGCGCGTTTGTTGACCTTTTGATTCTGGGTCAACGGGATCTTCTCGATCTGCATGATAGCCGCCGGGACCATATACGGCGGCTTTTCACCGCGGATGAAATCCTTCAGTTCCCGGATATCGACTGTCCTGTCGGAAACAATGTATGCGGCGAGCTCCTTGCCGCCGGTTGGCGTCTCAAACGCGATGACAGTGGCATCATTGATGCCTTTGAAACGGCGGATGACTTCCTCCACCTCGCTGAGTTCGATCCTGAAGCCTCTGACCTTGACCTGACCGTCATTTCTGCCGATAAAGTCAATGGAACCATCCGGCAGGAGACGGACGATATCACCGGTCCGATAGATCCGCTCGTACCCTTTTTCAGTATCAAAAGGATTGGGAACAAATACGTCTGCTGTCTTTTCCGGACGGTTCAGATAGCCGGCGGATACCTGACAGCCGGCAATACAGAGCTCGCCCGGAACGCCGACGGGCAGACGCGCCATGTTTCTGTCCGTTACGTAGAGTTTGACATTTTCCACCGCTTTACCGATGGGAACACGGCGCCAGACGTCGTTCACATCAAATGCGGTCACATAGACCGTTGTTTCTGTGGGGCCATAGAAATTGACGAGCCGGATTCCGCTGCTCAGCTTGACCGGAACGAGCGTCTCCCCGCCAAGTGAGATGCATTTCAGATACGGACTGTCACAAAGCAGCGCAAACTGACGGCCAACCTGGGT
>CALCUD010000022.1 GCA_937906775.1 uncultured Clostridia bacterium | reverse complement strand
CCGAATGACATCCTGTGCCAAACAAGATACAGTATGTAACTTTCCGGCGCCGCAAAAAAAATACAACCGGTAGTTCGTCAGCGCGCGGAAATCCGTGATGTACGGACAAATTGCACAATTTTTCATTGCCCCGCTTGCAAATTTCCAGTTGCAAGAATTTCCAATTCATAGTAAAATTTCACAATAAAATAATAAAAAAATTTACTGCTATTTCATTCCGTGTAACTTATAATTTATTATACGGGCCGTCCGCGGTTTTCGCGTCCGCTTTTTCGAAAGCCCGGATCCCGAAATAAGCAAGAATGTTCACAGCCATCCGGAATAAAGATGCCTGTATATGTAACGGAGGGTACATCAAATGAAGCAGAAGAAACTTGTTGCGATCTTCATGGCGATCATGCTGGCCATGTCCGTATTGACGGTATGGACGGCAGCTGCAGCCGAACAGCCCGCGGAAGAGATCCCCGCCGCGGAGACAGTCCCCGGCGAAGAGCCGGCTCCCGATGAGCCGTCTCCGGTTCCGGATGAAACGGTTCCGGATCCGGAGACGCCCGCGGCTGCCGAAGAAACGGCTCCCGCCGAAGAGGCTCCTGCCGGGGAAACTTCTGCCGAAGAGACTCCCGTCGCGGAAGCGCCCGTCGAAGAAGCGACCGTTGAAGAAACGCCCGTCGCGGAAGCCCCCGCTCAGGAAGCGCCTGTGCAGGTGGCTCCTGTCGCGGAGGCCCCCGTCGAAGAAGCTCCCGCCGCGGAAGCTCCCGCTCAGGAAGCGCCTGTCCGTGAGGCTCCCGTCGAAGAGGCTCCCGCCGCGGAAGCTCCTGCTGAAAAGGCTCCCGTCGCGGAAACTCCCGCCCGGGATGTTCCTGTAAAGGAAGCGCCCGCCGCGGAAACGCCCGTCCCGGAGGTCCCTGCAAAGGAAGCGCCCGTCACGGAAACGCCCGCTGAAGAGGCTCCCGCCAAAGAGGCTCCCGCCAAAAAGCCTTCCGCTGAGAAGAAACCGGCAAAAGAAGCTGCCGAAGAACAGGATGAGACGCCGGCTCCCCTGCTGGGGATCATTCTGGAGGATACCGTTCTGTGCGACGCGCCCGACGGTCAGGAACTGGCGGACGTACCGGCCGGAACCCCGGTTTCCGTATGGGATAACAGCGGGATCTGGGCAAAGATCACCGTGGAAAATCAGACCGGATATGTGCTGAGCCAGCATGTTTCCCTTTCCTTTGATCCGGAAATGTTCAGGACCGCGCCCGCGGAAGAGACCGCGGAAGTTCCTGTAACCGGAGATACATCCGCCGAAGAAGTTCCCGCTGAAGAAGTTCCCGCCGAAGAAGTTCCCGCTGAAGAAGCGACCGCTGAAGAAGCGACCGTCGAAGAAGCGCCCGCTGAAGAAGCGCCTGCTGAAGAAGTTCCCGCGGAAGAAGATCCCGCGGCTGAAGCCCCTGCCGAAGAAGCGCCCGCCGGGGAGATCTCCGCACCGGAGGAAGCGGTTGACGCCGAAGCGCCCGCGGAGGAGATCCCCGCGCCCGAGGAAGCGCCCGCCGAAGAGGAGATCCCGGTTGAAAAAGCCGCTGAGGAGGAGATCCCCGCTGAGGAGGAGATCCCCGCAGAAGAGGAAGCCCCCGCGGAGAAGAAAACGCCCGGGATCCCCGAAGAAACCTATACCGAATATCCCGACGGTCTGAGCGGGATCGTTCTGACCGAAGACATGCTGTACACGGCGCCGGGCGGCGAAGAGATCGCTCCCGTCGGCAGCGGCATGCAGGTGATGATCCTCGCCATCGGGGAGACCTGGTCCAGAGTACGCGTCGGCGATACCGTCGGGTATATCCCCACCGAACGGCTCTCCCTTTACAACGAGCCTGAAACAGTGGAGGAACCCATCCGCTCCATCAGCCTCTCCGCCAACACCCGCGGGAAGGAGATCCTGCAGGTCGGCATGCTGGTGACGATCTCCGCGGAGCTCCGGGGCTTTGAAAACGACACCTATATCCTGCAATGGCAGTACTCTCCGGACAGAGGGGTGACCGCCGTCGATATCCCCGGCGCGAACGATCTGTCCTACAGCTACTATCTGAGCCGGCAGAACGTCGAGTATGTATACCGTCTGGCTGTTTACGTACAGGTGGATGACTGAAGAGCCCGTCGGGCAGGAGGCATATAGATGAAAGCAACGATGAAACGGATGACTGCTCTGGCGCTGAGCCTGATGATCCTGTTCAGCGTCCTTCCCGCGGGCGCGGCTCCGTGGGATCCGTGGGGGTTTTTACCCTTCTTCTCCCCCTGGTTCGACCCGGTATCCGGCGCGGAGCTTGAAGAAGCCAAAACCACGGCCGCGTCGGACGACGGCACCCTGATCATGTATGTCGGCGAGCAGGCAAACTGGAACGGTACGCTGGACGACAAAAATCCGAACAGCGACCCCTCCGTGGCCACAGCCGAAAAAACCGGCGATAACCTTCTGCTGATCAAAGCGCTGCAGAAGGACGGTTTCACGACCCTGCGGTTCACAGGCACCGCCTTCTGCACCGTACGCGTCATCAAGCCCTCCGTCGAACTGACCAGGAGTGAGATCACGGTCGAACCCGGTTCGGAATACTATCTGCGCGCGAAGACGAATTGCCGCGACCAGAACGGCGACGGCGAGCTGACCTGGAGCAGCAGCGATCCTTCCGCCGTATCGGTGGACGATAACGGCAAACTGACGATCGCCCCGCTGCCCGACAGTCAGGAATCAGCCACCGCGAAGATCACCTGCAAAATGAAATATACGACGCACGCGCCGGACGGCACCAATACCACGGAATACACTTCCGCGGAATGTACCGTAACCGTCAAAAGGCTTCTCCGGAGCATCGTTCTGGACGCTTCCAATCTGGAAATGTACACGGATGACGATCCCGTCACCGTGAATATCACCGGGTGCAGTCCCGCGTATTTCTACACCGACGAAACGATCGCGAAAATGGACGTCTATTCCTCGAAGCCGTCCGTGCTCGGAGTGACCGCGAACGGCAAAGAGCTGACCCTGACGCCCGAAGGAAAAGGCACGGCCAAGGTCGTCGTTTCCTACAAAAATGAAAACGGCACGCCCGTCGAAGCCTATGTCATCGTCAAGGTACTGGACGAGGGGCTTGAGGTCAACCCGGCCAATATGGAACTGCCCGCCGGCAGCTCGGCCGCCGTGGTGGCCGAGGTCCATCCGGAAAGAAAAGCCGGCACGGTCACGGTCATCTCGTCCGATCCGTCCGTCGCCACAGCCGAATGGAACGCCGGCGACACGCAGGCGGTCGTCCGCGGCCTGAAGCCGGGCACCGCGGAGCTGACATTCACCATGGGGTCCCTGAAGCGCACCGCGACGGTCACCGTCACCGATCCTGTCGGCAAGGACGCGGATCTGTATACCGTTTCCTTCGTGGACTATGACGGGAAAGTGCTCTGCGCCAAGGAAACCGTCCTTTCCACCGCGACGGAGCCGAATTTCGTCACGGTCCCCGATGTGAACACACCGCGCGACGGCTATACGTTCGACCACTTTGAACGGGACGAAGCGCCCGGCGTCGCCTATTATGCCGGAACCGACCTGGAAGTGACCGGCAACATGACCCTGCGGGCTGTGTATGTGCCCGGCACCTGCACCGTCACCTACGCGAACACGGCGCAGTCGGCCGGATACGGCGTTCCCCTGCCCGACAGTGAGAACGTCCCCTACGGTGAAACGGCAACCAAACCCACCTACGGCATCGGATCCGACGGCAAGCCGATCGAAAAGGAAGTCCCCGAAGGCGGCGAGTCCCGCTACTACCGCTTCATCGGCTGGCAGACGGAGGACGGCACCGAATACACCTTCACGGATCCCGTGATGTCCAGCATCACGCTGTACCCCGTATGGGAAAAGGTCCAGTGCGTCATCACGGTGCGCACCTTCAAAGGCGCGTATCCCAGCCATGACGAGGGCGTCTTCACCGTTGACAAAGGAAAGGAAAATTTCACGGTCAACAATCTGAAGATGTTCAAGGAAAGCGACGGCGACTTCTATACCTACACCTACACCAACGCCAACGGCGTCGGTAAAGTCGTGTACTTCCAGTTCTGGCAGTACGGCAGCGAGCGGATCACCTCCGGATCCTACCATTTTGACAAGGTGCTGGATGACGCCACCTTCACGGCGGTGTACGAACCCGGAAACCCCAGAAGCGTCGGCGGGCCCGCGGTCAATGACTCCACGAACTCCTACTACCATTCCACCAACGTTTACGTGCCCGTCAACTGGAAGCGCACGGACAACGGCGCGGTCGTGCTGGACGACATGATCATGACCAACGTGTATCCGCAGTACGGCCTCAAAACATCCAACGTATTCGGGATGGTATATGAATACCATACCCCCCGTGATGAATTCCCGGAGCAGGACGCGTGGGATCAGCTCAAACAATTCAACGCTTTCGGGAGAGAATACAACGCAACCAAAGTTGAAACCGCGAAGTACGGTCTGGTCAACCTGAGCGACATGGTCGGCACGGAGATCACCGGTACGGACGGAAAAAACTACATCGTGACCGGCATCGACCAGAGCCGTGTGGAAGCCGTATGGCTGTGCACCTGCGACGGCCATACCTTCAACGGATACTGCCTGGGCGGCACCTGGAACGCCATCGGCCAGGTGACCCTGTTCGTGGAAGAAAAGCCGAAGGCCGCGCCGAAGATCAAAGTGAACTATTTCCTGCTCCCCGACGCGGAGACCGACGCGGAGAGAGACGCCTACCGGAACGGCGTCGTGACGGAAGAGCAGAAGAACCGGGCCCGGCTGCAGGATATCACCTCCACCGAGATCCCTTATGACGAAGTGCTGACCTACCGGGACTATGTGGACAATATGAACGGCATCTGGCCGGCGGTCTCCCACGACTGGATCCAGGGCAAGGAAGGCGAACTGACGACCGAAAACGGCGAATATGTCCTCAATCTCTACTACGCGAATATCTTCTACCGCGTGAAGGTCTTCTATCACTATGTGAACAAACCGGAGGACGCCGGAAACACGAACGCGCCGCTTGTTCCCGCGTCGGATCTGGGAAAGAGCGCGGTCAATCCCTGGACGAACAACGACCACCACTACTACTACAACGACAAGTTTGAAAAACAGACGCCGGCCATCGCGAACTACAGCGCCGACCGCCTGTCCGTTTCCGGAAAATTCATCGATCGCGACATTGAGGAGCATGTTTACTACGAGCCCCTTGTCACGATCTATTACAAGGCGCTGGTCGGCGGTCAGGTGACGACCGTCGAGGAGAAAGTGCGCCGGTTCACCGGCGAAGCGGCCGGCTCGACCGCCGTGGCCGACACGGCCAATCACTATGTGGTCAAAGGCTGGTACGCTGACAAAAACTGCAGCACGCAGCTGCTGGACGCCAAAGAGCAGACGAGCAAGAAGTTCGTTCCCGAAAGGCCCGCCGGCGGCTGGGTCGACGGAACCACCTACTGGGCGAAGTTTATCAAAGAGATCGTCATCACCAGCGCGGACGGGACCTGGCCCTACGACGGCTCGTTCCACACCAATCCCGTCTATACCGTCACCTACGGCGGCGAACCGGTCACCGTGACCCCAGGCGGCAACGGCTCCTTCACCGCCACCCTGCCCACAGGCGACACCGTAACGATCACCCCCGACGCCGACGCGGGCGTGACCAGAACCGGCGATTCGGGAAAAGACAACAATACCTTCACCTATACCGTGACCAACAAATACGACAGCTACAGCGTCAGCACCGTGACAGGCGATCTGTCCGTCACGCCGGCGGTCCTGCTGATCTCCAGCGCGAACAGGGAATGGACCTATGACGGCAAAGCCGGAACAAACCCCGTCTATTCCGTCACGCTCAACGGTACAGCCATCACGGACAGGAAGGCCGAAACAACGGTCAGGCTGCCCTCGGGCGATACGCTCACAATCTCGGATCCCGCTTCCGCCACCCATGTGAGCGACACAGCCGGCAAAACCGGCAACAACACCTTTACCTACGCGCTGGACAAGAACGCCGATCAGTATACGGTCCAGACTGACTACGGCGATCTGACCGTCAATCCCGCCCCG
>CALCUD010000021.1 GCA_937906775.1 uncultured Clostridia bacterium | reverse complement strand
CTCCCTGCGCCGTGTGCTCCTGTCCTCTCTCCCCGGCAGCGCCATCTCCTCTGTACATATCGAAGGTGTGCAGCATGAGTTCTCCACAATGCCCGGGATCAAGGAAGATGTGACCGAAATCATCCTGAACCTGAAATCCATGGCGTGCAAAATGTTCACTGATGAGACCAAAACGCTCACAGTCGACGTTAAAGGCCCCTGTGAACTGCTCGCCGGCAATATCAGAACAGATGACGAAGTCGAAATCGTCAACAAGGATCTGCATATCGCGACCCTGAACGAGGATGCGCATCTCCAGATGCAGCTCACCCTCGACCGCGGCCGCGGCTATGTCAGTGCCGACAAGAACAAAACAGCCGGCACCCCCATCGGCGTTATCCCGATTGATTCCATCTTCACCCCCGTGAAGAAGGTCAACTACACCGTCGAGGATACCCGTGTAGGTCAGATCACTGACTATGATAAACTGACCCTTGAGATCTGGACCAACGGGACCCTGAAGCCTGAAGAGGCGATCAGCGGCGCCGCCAAGATCCTGACTGAGCATCTGAACCTGTTCGTCTCCCTGACGGATCAGGTCATGCCCGTCAGCATGGTTCAGCCCGAAGACGAAAAGAAAGACAAGGTTCTGGAGATGACTATCGAAGAACTGGATCTTTCTGTCCGTGCTTACAACTGCCTGAAGCGTGCCGGCATCAACAACGTGTCCGAGCTGGTACAGAAAAATCAGGACGACATGATGAAGGTTCGCAACCTCGGCCGCAAGAGCCTTGAAGAAGTCGAGCAGAAGCTCGAAGCTCTCGGACTCGGCCTGCGACCCAACGAAGACTAAGAGGAGGAAAATCCCATGGCTAACCAACGCAAGCTGGGCCGCACTGCTGATCAGCGCAAAGCGCTGCTCCGCAATCAGGTGACCAATCTGATCTGGTACGGCCGCATTGAGACCACCGAGTCCAAGGCCAAGGAAGTCCGCCGTATCGCCGATAAGATGATCACGCTGGCTATTCGCGAGTGCGACAATACGGTTTCCACCACCAAGGAAACCCACAATGACAAAGGACAGCTGGTTACGCTGGACGTTGTCAACGACGCTCCTTCCAAGCTGCATGCCCGTCGGATGATGATGGCGTATCTGTACGACCTGAAAGAAACCAAGAACGCCGACGAGAACAAGGCCGACTACAAAGAGCGCACCAAGGACAACAAGCATCCCGTAGTCGAGAAACTGTTCCGTGAAATCGGTCCCAAATACAAAGCCCGCAATGCGGAAAAGAACTGCTCCGGCGGTTATACCCGCATCTATAAGCTCGGGCCCCGTCGCGGCGACGCTGCCGAGATGGTCATTCTCGAACTGGTCTGATTAACTGTAATACACATCAAGCAAGCAAAAGAAGCGCCCTCCCTGCACAAGAGGGTGCTTCTTTTTCTGTCTTATTCTGACGTTTCTGCCGTTTTTATCAGCAGAATTGCAATAAGAGATCCTATTTTTCAGATTTCGAAGATTACATTTTATTTCTCCATCCTGTATAATAATGACCGGACCCCAGAAATACTGACCTTGGAGGGATGATCCTTTGGTAACTGCACTGATCATATTTATCCTGATGTATGTCGGAATGCTGGCTTTCTCGAAATGGCGCGTCTGGTTCGCGCTTGCCGCGGCGGCCTGCATGCTGATTTTCGGTGTTCTTCCGCTCAGCAGTCTTCTTCCCGCAATCAACTGGAATGTCATCATGATGATTGCCGGAACGATGGGGCTGGTGAGTCTGTTCGTGGAAACAGGCATGCCTTCCCGCCTTGCAGATATGATTCTGAATCGGGTGCCGAATGCCTGCTTTGCTATTGTGGCGCTTTCCGTGTTCAGCGGAGTGGTTTCCGCTTTTGTTGACAATGTTGCCACCGTCCTGATGCTGGCCCCCGTCGGTATGGCGATCAGCCGTAAACTGAAAGTAAATCCCGTTCCTGTCATCATTGCGATCGCAGTTTCAAGCAACCTGCAGGGGGCCGCAACGCTCGTCGGCGATACCACAAGCATCCTGCTGGGTGACTATGCCGGCATGAACTTTTTGGATTTCATCTGGTGGAAGGGTCGTCCCTCCATCTTCTGGGCAGTCGAACTCGGCGCGCTTGGAACAGTCGTGATCCTGTACTTCCTGTTCAAAAAGCATCGTGAACCGATCGACCGGCAGCCGCTGACTCCCGTTACGGATTATTTCCCCGGCTGGATGATGATCGCTGTCGTCGGTCTGCTGATCCTGGCCAGTTTTCTTCCCCTCCCTGCCGCGATCGACGGGATCAAAAACGGTTTGATCTGTATGCTGGTCTTCATCATTACCCTGATCCGGGCCTGTATTCTGAAAAAGAATTCCGCGCCGGTCCGGCTTGTCGCGAAGGAAATGGATTATCAGACGCTCGCCATGTTATGCGGTCTTTTCATTGTTGTTGCTTCCATTCAGGAAGCCGGGATCATTGACGCGATCGCAACCTGGTTTGCCTCGATCGGTCAGGGAAGTATTTTCGGTCTGTATACCCTGATCGTATTCGGTTCAGTCATTCTCTCCGCGTTTATCGACAATATTCCCTATGTCGCAGCTATGCTTCCTGTCATCTCTGTCCTTTCTGCGCAGCTGGGGATCACGCCCTATGTCCTGTACTTCGGTCTGCTTTCCGGCGCTACTCTCGGCGGAAATATCACGCCCTTCGGCGCGTCCGCCAATGTCACGGGCATCGGTATCCTGCGCAAGGAAGGTTATACCGTCAGGAACAGTGATTTCTTCCGGATCGGAATTCCTTTCACCCTGACCGCAGTCATCATCGGATATCTGTTCATCTGGCTTTTCTGGGCAGGAGTCTGATCTCTTCACCGAAACTTCACTTGCCTTTTCAGGCACGATTCTATATGATGAAGATGATATCCGAATGATTGGGAGGTTTCCCCTGATGAATGAACTTTACACCGAACAGGAACTGTCTGAAATCCGCGCCCGGCTGAAAAAGCGCGGACTCATTCTGACTGCGGTTTCAGCAGTCCTCTTCGCCGGAATTGTCACGTTTTTCATTCTCCGGCTTGAAGTACCGGCGGTGATTTTTGTGATTCTTCTGGGCACCATGCTGATCTTCTGCTACGATCTTTTCTGCCGGCCTCTCCGCCGCTATGCCCGGCATATTGATTCCGCGCTCCACGGCCGTACGCACGAGCAGGAATTTGTCTTCTCCCAGGCCACCGAAAATCATTCCCTGATCGACGGAATCGCCTGCCGCGATCTGATTTTCCTCGGAGAACCGGACAAGCACGGTCAAATGGACTGCCTGTTTTACTGGGATGAAGCAAAAGACATCCCGGCCTTCTGCGAAGGTCAGAATGTCAAATTGAAATACTATGACAAATTTATTGTCGGATGGCAGAACGGCTGATTCAGGGAAGATCGGTCATGCTGCCCCGTACAAGATAGAAAAGCGTATACCCGTCCACGGTAACCGCGTCCTGAAAAGGATCCCACGGACTCAGTTCCACTGTATGCGTTCCGCCGCTCACTGTGCGGAACGTATATTTTTTATAGGTTTCCTGCTTCTCATAATCCTCCGGAAGTTTACCGCTCACGTTCACTGTCAGCAGCCGCTCATAGGCCGCTTCAAAAACATCCCTGTCGATCTCCTGCCCGTTTCGCAGATACTTCCGGGTTTCCGTCCCGTCTTCGCCCGTCTCTGTATCCGATTGATAGGTCACCGTTTCCCCGGCCGTCTCAACCGTCAGACTGCTCAGCGCTTCCAGCGGCGTAAGGACCGGATATTTGGCTGCAGTCTCCATCGGATCCGCATCGGTCAGCGGTTCTATAAGGAACTGGCTCACGGTATAGATTCCGTCCTCCCAAAGGACATAATCGGTCATCTCGTTCCGCTTTCCGCCGATCACAAAGCGGACTTCCTTCTCCTCCCATTCCTGAACATCGTATACTCCCAGTTCGGATACCGTTCCTGTATTCCCCGCGGCGAAATGCAGGCGGATTTCCGCCCGCGGCGTTTCGAACCCGCATCCGGCCAGTGTTTCTCCCTCAGCGGGACCCACCAGTGTGCCGAGCGTCAGCTGTCCCACGCAGTTCTTCATGGAAACAACGGTATCATAATCCATCGGATATTCAAAAGGAACGATGATCCGCCAGTTCTCCTCCGCGTCTGCGTCGGTAACCTTTCCCTGAAGTTCCCAGCCTGCTGTCATGTTTCCTTCACCGTCATATACAGCGATACGGTCCAGAAGCACCTTGTTCAGAACAGGCTGCTCCACCGCATACAGCAAGGGTTCGTCAAAATCCAGATCCTCCACCGTGCCGTATCCGACCGCAAACAGACGGTCGTCACCGTCCACGGTCATATAGTGAAAAGTCTCCTCCTCCAATCCGCAGGCGTCTCCGATCCGGACGGTAACTTCCGTCCCGTCCGTATACCGGGCTGTCGCCGTGATCATCGGATCCGCCAGTCCGAAATCCGCCAGCGCGTCCCTGTATTCAGCCGGATCCTCTGTCAGGATGTCTTCGTAAACAATATTGGCCATGGCGTCCCGGATCAGATCTGTCACAACGTTTCCCGGTTCTTTTTCCGAACCCCGGATCCGCAGTTCGCCCGTTTCATTCTTTTCCAATGTCCAGGGTTGTTTTCCCCGACGGATCACAGTAATGCTTTCGACTTCCTCCGCTTCCCGTTTTGTGAGCGATCCAGCAAAAGAAGGCGACGGTTCGACAGCGGCCGGTTTTCTGTCCCATGGCCGCACGATTCCAAGCAGAACGCCTCCCGTGATCAGGAGCACGATGCATCCTGCCAGGATCCGCCGTTTCGTACTTCGCAAGCTGCGCCTGCGTTTATGTTCAACCTGTTGCATGTACGGTATTCCTTTCCCTCATCTGCGCCGCAATCTGGGAACGAGAATGATCATCGCCGCGAGCAGAACGGACAGAGGCAGCGCAGCCAGCAGTACGGAACCCAGGCTTAAGCTGCCGACGCCCAACGCCGGACGAAGCGCGTCCCGAGCCGGGATCATGACCGCAGTCGCGCGGGAATCCGCCAGAAAATCGACCACCCTGAGCAGCAGACTTCCGCTGTCCGTCATACTGAATAGTTGTTTTTCCGTCAGCAGCGTGCTGCTTCCGGCAATGAACGCGCGGGAGATCTCCCCGTTTTCAGTGATTCGCCGCGCCTGGATCGCGAGCGTGAACGGACCGGTCATATCCCCCTCTTCCCGGTCCAGCGTCGTCGCGCCGGATTTCAGGTCCTTCAGATAGGCGGTTTCGCCGCTTCTCAGCACCTCGGCCAGGATCAGATTCCGGTCGGAATCTCCCGGCTTCTCAAAGGCCCGCGCACCGGGCAGTAAAACAGTATTCGCCCCTGACGCGATCAGATCCGCAGTGATGTCTGTAGAACACATCTCCGGAATAATATCCATCCGGATATTATTGTAATAAGTTTCCGGCGCGTCCGGATCCGCTACGGTCAGTCCCTCCAGCGGGACAAAACCGAAATACCGCAGCAGCGACAGATAGTTATCCATCTCCGCTACCGGGTCACTGTAATCGCAGGTGAACAGAATGCTTCCCCCGTTTTTCGCGAAGTCACCCACAGCGTTCAGTTCTGCTTCGTTCAGATCCCGCATCGGGCTGAAAAACGCGAGAACATCGTAATCCCCGATCCGCCCGTCATCGTTCAGCGAAAGATATCCCACTTCGTACTGGTTTTCCGTCAGCAGCCCGTCAAAGCTTTCAAGCGTGCTTCCGTCCAGTTCGCCGTGACCCTGAACCACGCCGATCCGCGGAATTTTGCCGGCGGAAACCCACGCGATCGCGGACGTCACGCTCTGCTCGTAGGTGTATCCGGCATATTCGTATTCGCCGGTTTCCGTATTCAGAGAAACGGAGACAAAATCGGCGGGAGACAGGATCTTCCATCTTCCGGTCGTTTCCGAATAAACGATCAGGGAATCCGAAGAGATCGTTTGTTCCGCTGTGGAAAAACGCGTCAGAAGCGACGGATTCAGCGCCGGATCTGTCTTTTCCCAGCTGACCAGCGGGCTTTCAGCCGCGTAGCGGTCAAGCAGTTCCATCAGCGGCGCGTCCTCTTCTCCCTTGGAAAAGAGCGCCCAGATGTGTACCGGAGTCTCCAGTTCTTTCAGAACATCCCTGGTAGTTTCCGTCTGACTGGTGATCCCGTTGAAGGAATAGTCCCTCCGCCATCCTCCGTTCTTTTCCAGCACGGTGACCGTAACATTCACGGCAGCCAGAAAAATCAGGATCGGAATCAGAACCGCGAGTGAAAACAGCCGGCCGTGACGTCTGCGCTTCGCGTCCAGCCGGTGTACAGTCAGCGCAAGAAAGATCACGGCCACGCTCAGATCAAACAGGATACCCGCCGGGCTCAGCTGTCCCATCAGAAAAGCTTCATTCCGGCTGTACGGTGAGAGAAATGCGATCACATCCGTCACTGTCGCGGATGAAACCGATCCGCTGAGCAGGTCCAGAATCCAGAGCAGAAAATTTGCTCCGAAGGAAAGGATTGCGGCAGTCATCGGCGTCCCGCAGAAACTCCCGATCCACAGATCCAGCGCGATAAACGCGCATCCCTGCAGGATGAAACCCAGATAGTTCACGGCGAGTTCCGCCGGATAAACCTTTCCGTAAAGAGCGACTGTCAGCGCGTACAGCAGCGTCCCGGTGACTGTGATCAGCATCACGGTCACCGCGGCAAGATATTTCCCCGCGACGATCCCGGGCAGGCTGACCGGGGAGGTCAGCAGCAGCTGATCTGTTTTCTTCTGTCTTTCCTCCGCCAGCAGCCGCATCGTCAGGATCGGGCAGAGCAACAGCCAAAGGTAGCTCATTTCACCGATAAACGTCGGCAGATCTCCGCTGCGCTGACTCAGGATCGCCATATAAAAAAGCGCGGACGCAACCGTCCAGAATACCCCGACGAACACGTAGCCCGTCACGGTATGGAAATAACTCTGCATTTCGCGCTTCCATACGGTTTTCACCGTCCGATTCCTCCTTCAGCTCCGTTCCCCGCCACCGTGGCCAGGAAAACCTTCTCCAGATTTCCCGTGTCCACGCCGAGGGACATCTGCCGGATCAGCCTGCCCTCATGAAGGATCAGTACTTCCTGACACATCTGCTGTACTTCGCCCAGCAGATGGCTGGAGAAGAATACAGTCCGCTCCGTACCCAGATCCCGGATCAGGTTGCAGATCCCGGCGCTTTGAACCGGATCCAGCCCAACCGTGGGTTCATCCAGGATCAGGATCTCCGGAGCGCCGCACAGAGCCTGCGCGATGCCCGCGCGCTGACCGTAGCCCTTGCTCAGATGTCCCAGCAGGCGTTCGCTGACCTCTGCCAGACCGCAAAGGGAAATGATTTCCTCAACATGCGCTTTCTTCCCTCTGGGCGACACTTCCCGGAGATCGCATACGAAGTTCAGATACTCCCGGACCGTCATCTCTCCGTAAAGCGGCGCGTGTTCCGGCAGATAACCAATCTTCCGGCGGCATTCACGGCCTTCTTTGGCCATGCTGCACCCTCCGATAAACACCTCGCCGGCATCAGGGGGAAAATATCCGGTCATCAGATTCAGAGCCGTCGTTTTCCCCGCTCCGTTGCATCCGAGCAGTCCGACGGTTTTCTTTCCCTCCGCCAGAAAGGAAACCTCCGAAAGCGCTGTCAGTGCGCCGAATTTCTTCGTCACATTACGAAATTCAATCATTCTTCCCGCCCAGTCTCCTGCTCAGCTTCTTTGTCCATTCGCTCGTCAGGATCGCCTTCTTGGTAAAGTAATTCCAGATCATGACGAGCAGAGTTGCCAGCGCCTTGTTGACCATGTACATGCTGATGTTCCGCCCTGCGACAGTGAACAGAACAGTTTCCTCGCCGAGCGTGATCCTGAACAGAAGCATCAGAAGCTCGTTCAGGGCCAATCCGATCAGGCTGGTGATCAGGAATCCCGCTTTCGCGGTCATTCCGGCATCCCCGGCTTTCTGAAACACCCATTTCACACAAAGCAGGTAATTGACCGCAACGGAAATCAGAAACGCGAGCGGCGTCGCGATCAGTGTATCCGTTTTCAGGTTTTCCTTCAGCAGAACCAGGATCCCGAATTCTATCAGAAAACAGATTCCTCCGGCAACGGCGAAGCGTATGATTTCACCTGTCCGTCCGCTCTTTTGTTGATCGCTCATTCCTTTCCGGCCTCCTTCAGAACCACGCTGTCCGTTCCGAGAAGCTCTTTCAGGCGGTTCAGACAGAGCTCGTTTCCGGCGCACCACCCGGCTGTGGGACACAGCAGGGTCATCTTCTCCTCCGGGATATGCATATAGACCGGAACGTCTCCGGGATCCAGCGCCAGAATGGCGGTCACAGAATCGATCTGTTTCCGTTCCATTCTGAGAAACAGTTTTTTCGGCGCGTCCTTCGCGATCTGCGCGTCTGTACAGGTATCAGCCGTCCCCGCGGCTTTGACCGGATTCCCGGCCGCATCCCCGGCCTTTTTCACCCATTCTTCAAAACGGACGACGCGGTCCACGAGCAGCTTGGGGGATTCCTCCTCCCGAATGCTCAGCTTTCCCCCTAAAATGACGATCGCGTCTTCCCGCAGAAGGGGCTGAAATCTTTCATAAACTCTTGGAAATACCAGACATTCCATCTGTCCAGTCAGGTCCTCCAGTGTCACAAAGGCCATGTAATCGCCTTTTTTGGTAGCTTTTCCCTTGACCTCCGTCAGGATTCCGCCCATTTCAATATACCGCCCGTCCAGAGCAATAGCCTGTTCCGGATTTTCCGCTTCTTCCGCCAGTTCCTGCGTGGAAAACTCCAGCTTCTCCAGCGATTCGCGGTATGCGTCCAGCGGATGGCCGCTCATATAGACGCCGGTCGCTTCTTTTTCCATCTGCAGCTTGACCGCCGGAGGGCAGTCCGCAAGCCGCGGCAATGTGTTCACGGTTTGAATCAGCGGTGCGTTATCCCCGTTGCCGAAAAGGTCGAAAAGGCTCACCTGTCCGTCCACGTTGTGCTTCCGCCGGGATGTGTTCTCGTCCATCGCGGATTCATAAACCGCGATCATCTGAGGACGGTTCGCGCCGGTCCGGTCGAAGGCGCCGGCCCGGATCATGCTTTCAACAACGCGTTTTCCGCATTCGGATGAATCTATTCTGGAGCAGAAGTCAAAAATATCACGGTAAGGTCCACGATTTTCCCGTTCACGGATGATCTCGCGTACAGCGCCTTCCCCGACGCTCTTGATGGCTCCCATTCCGAACAGGATCGCGGGATTTCCGTCGTCGTCCCGGTCAACCGTAAATTTCCAGCGGCTTCGGTTTGCGTCAGGCGGCAGGACGGGAATGTGATGGCCGCGGCAATATTGAACGTACGCGGCGATTTTACCGGTATTGCCGTATACGCTGTTCAGCATCGCCGCAAGGAATTGAACCGGATAATGGCGTTTCAGCCATGCGGTCTGCATGCACACCACGCCGTAGGCTGCGGCATGGGATTTGTTGAAAGCATAGCTGGCAAAGGCGATCATCTCGTCATAGATCTCATGGGCAACCTGTTCCGGTACACCGTTCCGGACGCAGCCCGGAACGATAAGCTTTCCGTCTTTTTCAAGACCGTAAACAAAGTACTGCCGTTCCTCATCCATGACTTTCTTTTTCTTTTTAGCCATGGCACGGCGGACAAGATCGCTCCGTCCGTAACTGTATCCGGCCAGATCGCGAACGATCTGCATGACCTGCTCCTGATACACCATACAGCCGTAGGTCACGTCCAGTATCGGCCGCAGCTTTTCCGTGGAGTAGGTGATGGAGGCAGGG
>CALCUD010000020.1 GCA_937906775.1 uncultured Clostridia bacterium | reverse complement strand
CCAAGCGATTAAAGCAATAGCAATTGCAAGAGGATTTGTCGCACCAAGTGGAACAGATTTAATTTGCGCGCCAGCCTTCGCAGACATTACAATTGCAGGGGAAGATCGTACAGCATTAAAATTACTCGTTGAAAAAAAAGCCCGCTGAAAATCAATAAAAAGATTCTGTCCGCCTCCTCAGCCGGTCCGGCCGGCAGATCCCTGCAGGGAAACCTCCATACGGGAAAGGAATAACAGACTATGATCGAAATCCTGAATCTGACCAAGACCTTCGGGGAATACGTCGCGGTCGACGACTGCACCTGGACAGTGAAAGACGGCGCGATCACCGGCTTCATCGGCCCGAACGGCGCCGGCAAAACCACCATGATGAAGATGATCAGCGGCGTGCTGAAGCCGACAAAGGGCCAGATTTTTCTCAACGGCATCGAAATCGCCGAAAACCCGCTCTACGCCAAGAAGCAGTTCGGCTTTGTCTCCGACTCACCGGATCATTTTCTCCGCCTGAAGGGCATCGAATATCTGAATTTTATGGCCGATATCTACGATATGCCACAGGAGGGACGTGCCGATTTCATTGAGGATTACGCGACCCGGTTCGATATCCGCGACGCGCTGAACAACAAGATCCTCTCCTACTCCCACGGCATGCGTCAGAAGATCATGGTCATGGGAACGCTGATCCACAAACCCAGCATCTGGATTCTGGACGAGCCGCTGCTGGGTCTTGATCCTCAAAGCGCCTTCGAGCTCAAAAAAATGATGCGCGAGCATGCGGACGCCGGGAACTCCGTTCTGTTCTCGACCCATGTGCTGGAAGTCGCCGAAAAGCTTTGCGATCAGATCGCCGTCATCCGGAAGGGATCCATCCGCTTCACCGGTACGCTCGACGAACTCCGCGCGCGATTCAGCCCCGACTCCAGCCTCGAGGATATTTTTCTGGAACTGACCGGAGAACATCAGGCGAAAGCGGACGAAGCTGCAGCGGAGGCCTGACGCGATGAAAAAACTGCTGCTTTTGACCAGGCTCCTACGCAAAGTCGGATCCGGACAGGATAACGAAAACGAGAAAAAATACGCAGGCGATACCCGGCAGCTGATCACCGTCTTTCTCAGTATCGCACTGGCGATCGGACTTTTCTTTGCCAGCGGCTGGATTGCCGATTATGCCGGTCTTTTCGGCGGAACAGGCGCGATCTTCAGCTGCCTTTTCCTGATCGTCGGCATCATGATATTCTTTCTTTCCATACTGGATCTGATCGGAACCCTGTACATGTCCACAGATCTGCCGGTACTCCTCTCGCTGCCGTTCTCGGCAAATCAGATCGTGCTTGCCCGGATCATCAACGCGTGCCGGACCACTGTCATTTTTGCATCTTTGATCATCCTGCCCTTCGGCGTCGGCTTCGGAACGAAAGTCTCCGTTTCCCCGATGTACTGGGTCGGGCTGATCCTGGGCAATCTGTGCGTTCCGGTCAGCGCCGTTGCGCTGGCCGCGATCGTCATTATTGTGATCATGGCTGTGTTTCCGTTCTTCCGCAGACGCGATACCGTAACCATCATCGGCGCCCTGCTGGCGCTCGCGCTCGCGATCCTTCTGAGCGTCGGGATCAATGCCGAGAACAAGGTGGACGGCGAGCATGTCCGGCAGACCGTCGGAGGCGTGATCGGGATCTTCTCTTCCGTATCGGTAATCCTTCCGTCAGTTCCTTTGATCTGCGATCTGATGGACGGCGGCAGTCCGCTGCTGATCCTCCCCGTTCTCTGTATCACCGCCGGACTTATCCCGGTCTTTCTGCTCATCAGCCGATTCCTGTACCTGCGCGGCGCGCTCGCTATGCAGGATACAGCCGCCGCCTCAAAAAAGCTGGAGAAGGAAGCGCTGTTCCGCGTTTCCGAAAAAAGAAGCGTCCGCGAAGCTTGCATCCGGCGCGATCTCAGAACCATTTTCCGCACGCCGGCTTACCTGACAAACGGCTGGCTGATGGCATTCCTGTGGCCGGCTCTTCTTCTGATCGGCCTGCTCAAACCCGGAGAAAAC
Organism: uncultured Clostridia bacterium; assembly: GCA_937906775.1. GTDB lineage: Bacteria > Bacillota > Clostridia > Christensenellales > Aristaeellaceae > Aristaeella. The sequence continues at coordinate 40,280 of CALCUD010000020.1, read as the reverse complement.
GGCAATACCCTGTTCAGCGCTATGGCGATGGATCCCTCCAATCCCCTCACGATGGCCGGTCCCTGCATAGGGCTGGGCATGCTGGCCGCGATCGCGCCCTGCTGCCTGAGCTGTCTCGGCGAGACCGTTGTGAACCGGGAAGGAAAATCATTTTATTACATGAAAATGCTTCCCGTTCCCTACAGTGTTCAGGTCCGGGCCAAGCGGGACGCATGCGCAAGGATTTTTTCCATCGGCAGTGTCGGCTATGTGACGGTCCTCGCCGTCATCGGCGTGATCACCGGGATCGTATCCGTTCCCTGGGCGCTGTACACTGTCATTCTGACCGCCTCAACGCTGGCGGTGATCCTCAACGTGCAGGTCCTCCGCGGGCTGAAACGCCCGAACCTGAACTGGGAAAGTGAAAGCACGATCGCAAAGAGTTCCGTTTTCAACATGGCCGTGTTCCTGATCAGCTTTGTTCTGTTGCTCATCATCGCAGTAGCCTCAGCCTTCCTGCTGGTTCTGCTGGGAACCGCATTGAATATAGATCCGGGCCTCGCCGCATGGCTGGCCGCGGGCGTTATTCTGATCGCGACGGTCACCGCCGGCATCCTTCTCGACCGCAGAGTCGGTACTCAGGCGGAAAAACGGCTCAGTATGCTGTAACCCGGGAGAAAACCCAACAAAAAGCGCAAAATGAAGGAATGTGGTTTTCATGCTTCACCTGAAACCCGGAGGTCTCCGGTTGCTTGCTCTTTTTCTCCTCTGCCTTCTGCTCCCCGCCTTCGCGGCAGCAGCTTCAGACAGTGATTGGCCGGAGCTGAACGCGAACGGTTTTCTGGATTCCGGCGAATTTGTCTATGAAGGTCCCGAAGAAGGACTCTGGCGCTACTGCAGCCCGACGCTGAAAGTCGAAATACTCCGGAAAAACGGAGACGATCCGGTGAAGATCATATGGTACGAAGCCGAGATCTGGAGCCTCGAAGGCGGTTTCGACCTGATCACCGCGGTCCAGGGAGAGCATTTCCGGAAAACCGACTGGCCGGAGACCGTATGCAGCAAGCGCGGCGCCGTACTGGCAGTCAACGGTGACTACTGCTGCGGCCGGTGGAACAACATGCGCTTTGCCAAAGAAAAATACAAGGTCGGCATCCAGATCCGCAACGGTGAGATCATCAACGATCAGACACACAAGTCCGGAAGTACGACCTTCCCCAATCTGGACACGCTGGCCCTGTATCCCGACGGGGATATGGAGGTCAATTACAGCAAGGATCTGACCGCGCAGGAATATGTGGACAAAGGCGTCCGGGACGTTCTTGCCTTCGGGCCGTGGCTGATCCGTGACAGCGAACTCAATCCGAAGCTGGCCAAGTTTGCGGATAACCGGGCTCCCCGGACCGCTGTCGGCATGGTGGAAAAAGGTCACTATTTCGCGATGATGGCCGAAGGCAGGAGCAAGAACAGCAAAGGCTGCAACCTGACCTTCCTTGCAAACAAACTGCTGGATCGAGGGTGCACCGTCGGCTTCAATCTCGACGGCGGCGAAACCTCCTGCATCCTGTTCATGGGCAAGCAGATCAACATCGTCGGAAATGTTCACAATCAGCGCGGCTATGCCCGGAAGGGCGCCGAATTCCTGGCCTTCGGCACATCCGCGCTGGTGGAAGGTTACGATCCGGACGCTCCGTGAGCCGGCGTTTCCCGATGAGGAGGGAGCATTCATGAAAAAAAGTCTGGCAACCGTGCTGTTGATCCTCACAGCCGTCGTTTCGTTATGCTTTGCCGCGCACGCGGAACCGGACGCCGTATGCGGACTGCCCGTTTCCGCCGATACCCGGATTCTGGATTTCGACGCCGCCGGAATCAACATGACGGACGCCGGCGCTCTGTCAGAAGCGCTTGACCGGTATCCGGAGATCGAAGAGGTCCGGATGTATGATTCCACGCTGCCGCAGACGGACATGGAGCGCCTGTTTGACGGATATCCGGAAGTCTTCTTCGGCTTCACGCTCCGGCTCGCGGTTCACGAGATCCGGACAGATACCACCGCGTTTTCAACGCTGCATTACTCCAGCCCGACCAAAGATGACCCGCGGCACTCTTCCGAGGAGCTGTATATGCTCCGGATGTGTACAAAGCTGAAAGCGCTCGATATCGGGCACAACAATCTGACTGATCTGAATTTCCTGTACTATATGCCCGATCTGGAGGTTCTGATCATCAGCCCCAACTATGGGCTGGCGGATATCTCCCCGATCGCAGCCTGTCCGAAGCTGGTATATCTGGAATGCTTCAACTGCCCCATTACCGACCTGTCCCCGCTGGCCGGCCTGAAAGACCTGCGGGACCTGAACCTGACGCGTTGCACGCAGGTCACCGATCTGTCCCCCCTCTATGATCTTCCCAAGCTGGAACGGTTCTGGTGGGGCCACATGGATAAGGTCCCGAATGACCAGCGGATACTCCTGCGGGAAAAGCATCCGGACTGCCTGTTCAAAGTCTCGTATGATCCGACCGGCGAAGGATGGCGAAACCACCCGCACTACAAGGAACAGTTCGATTTTTTCCGGACCGGGGTGTATGTCCCGTTCGCCGAATAAACCGTCCGTCACCCGTCGTCACAATATCCGCTCCCGTAAATCGGAGCGGCTTTCTGGAGGATGAATCCCTTGAAACGTATCGTATCGCTTCTGTTGATCCTGATTCTTTTCATTTCCGTTACCGCCGCGGCTGAAGAAGTCTATACCCTGCCCATCGACGTAACGCCCGGCATGCCGTTGTCGGATGAATATTACGTGGATGAAAACACCTATATCGATCCTACGATCGAAATGCATATTTATGAAGGCGTATTCGAAGAGTGCAAGTATTGGGTCGCGGATGTGACCATCGCCCATGCATCCCAGCTTCGGACCATGCCCGCGCTCCGGTTTACCTCCGAAATGGTCCGCAGCGCCCGGGATCTGGCTGTCCGCAGCAACGCGGTCATCGCGGTCAACGGCGACTTCTACGCGATCGAGGAACGGCTGAAGGGGCAGCTGCTTCTGCGGCAGGGTGAGCTGTACTCCCAGCAGACGATCGGCCTGAGCGATATCCTGCTGATCGACGAAGACGGCGATTTTCATATGATCCCCAAGGCTGACATGGATACGGAAGTCCGGGAATTCAACGGGAAAAAAATCATCAACGGATTCTGCTTCGGCCCGATCCTGGTGCAGGACGGCGTCCAGGTCCCCGTCGATCCGGATGACCGTTTCCGGGCCAGCAATGAATACCGCGCCCGGACCGCGATCTGCCAGTACGGCCCGCTGCATTACGCACTGGTCTGCTGCAGCAATCCGACCGTCGGAACCAAAGGCATGACGCTGCCCACCTTCGGCGACCTGATGGTTGAACTCGGCGTTCAACAAGCCTTCAATCTGGACGGGGGCAACAGCACCGTCATGTATACCGGCGACAGAATGGTCAATATCAACCGTTCCCTGCGCGATGTCAGTGACATCGTCTACTTTGCCTCCGCCTGGCCCGGAAAGGAGCAATAACCTTGGCATTCGCCTTTGATGAAACGCTTTCCTGGATCTGCGCGGCGTCGGGTCTGGCCCTGTTTACAGCCGCGATCCTGACCTTTCTGATCCGTGAGAAGGTCCGGCCCGTAAAAGCGCCGGCAGCGCTGCTTCCCGCCGCGTTCTGCCTCAGCACCGCATGGGGAGGATATGCGCTGCTGCAGCCGGCTCAGTCCCTCGCCCTGTTTCGTATGTGCTACACCGCCGGATACCTTGGGTTGATCCTCGGGACCGCGCTGTGCGCCATCCTCTGCGGAACGCGCTCCCTGACACTGCTTGACCGCGCGGCACCCTGGTCCTGCCTTGCCATGGCCCTTACCCGCTTTGCACAGCGCTGGCTCATGGAAACAGGCGCGGGAAAGGGAATCGACGCTGATTCCTTCCTGGCAAAGATCCCGTTTCTCATTCTGACCGATGAGTGGGGCGAGGCCCTTCTGGCCGTATTCGTTCTGGAAACCGTCTGCGCCCTGCTTGCGATGATCTGCTCCTTCCGTTTCCGCATCAAACACTGCTGTCAGCCCGGAGCGTGCTTCTGCCTGACAGCCGCCGTCCTCCTGCTTCCGCAGATCCTGCTGGAGCAGTTCCGCAGCGGACACTTCATGAGCTGGCGCCTGCTCCGGCTGGAACAGGTCGTGATCGCCGTCGCGATCCTGGCTCTGCTGGCTGTCCTTTGTTTCCGGTATCAGAAACAAAGCGGTGCCTCCGTGCCGGCGGCATGGTATCCCGTTCCGTGTTTTCTTCTCCTGCTGGGCGTCATCGCAGCCATGCAGTTCATCATGGACGGAAAGCTGTTTGAGCTGCCCGTATCCGTTGTCTGGGTCCTCTATGTTCTGTCCGTCGCCGTTCTGATCGCAACCGCGGTATTCGCGGTCCGGCGGCTGTATTCCCGGAGAAAGGAAAGTTCTCTATGAGACTCGCGCTGAAAAAACGGTGCTTTATCCTGATAACGGTCCTCCTGACCCTGACAGCCGCGACAGCCGTCGCGGCTAAGCTTGATCTCGGCTTCGGCTGGGAAACGGAAGGCATGGAATTCACCGTCGATGTGACGCAGAATTCCGGCGGCGATTGTCTTCTCTGTCTGCCGGGTGCAACAGACGTTACCCGGCTGACGACCCGGCTGAGCGGGCGCGACAGCGTCCTGTGGGACGGGCAGCCCCTGCAGAGCGGGGACGCCGTTGATCTGAGCGGTTCCGTCGGGAAGACCGTTACAGTTGCCTCTCCGGACGGGATCCGGATCTGTCAGGTCAAGGTCATGCAGGGATCCCGGATCAAGTCAGTCTTCGTCGATCTCCTGCCGGAGGATCTGGAGCGGATCCATATGAATAAAAATCTTGATATCCGGAATGACGGAAGCATGCGTCTTCTGAACGAAGACGGATCGCTCGCTTTCAGAGAGGATTTCAGCAGTTTCCACGTACGCGGCAATACCACCGCGTTCCCGCCAAAGAAGCCCTACCAGGTCAAGCTGAAAAACAAGCATCCCGTCGGCGATCTCCCCTCCTCCAAAACCTGGCTTCTGCTGGCTAACTGGTTTGATGTGTCCCTGATGCGCAATCAGATCACCCTGGATCTGTGCCGCGAGCTCGGCCTGAACGGAACGCCGCGCGGCGAACAGACGGATCTGTACATCAACGGTGCATATCAGGGCGTATATTATCTGTGCGAAAAGATCCAGATCAAAAAGAACCGGCTGAACATCACCGACATGGAAGACTTTCAGACGGAAGCCTTCGCCGATCCGGACATTGAATACAGGCTCAAAACAAGCAAGGACTTCGGCGTCCCCGTATTGAAATGGCATCAGGATTTCCCGGAGCCGGAGGACCCCACCGGCGGTTTTCTGCTGGAAATCGAAAAAGCCCTGCAGTTCTCCAAAAATAAAGAAAGCGGCGGATTTATGACGGACGGCGGGATGTGCGTCCTCGTCAAGGAGCCGTCCTACGTCAGCTTTGAATCCGTGAAATATCTTTCACGGATCGTAAACAACTTTCACAACGCCGCCATCGCACCGGACGGGATCTGCCCGGAAACCGGTGAATACTACACAGACTTTATCGATGTGGATTCTTTTGCGGTCAAAGTCATCGTTGAAGAGGTCAGCTGCAATTATGACATGAAGGCTGCGAGCCAGTTCATGTATAAGGATTCCGACAAAAAGGACAGCCTGCTCCATGCCGGTCCCGCATGGGATTACGATCTGACCTACGGAAACAAGCTGGACAAAGGTCAGCACGATCCGGAGCTGATCGGATACATTGACGGCAAAGTGAAGAATAGCACCAATCTGTACCGTCTGCTCCTGCAGCATGACGATTTCGCCGTGCGGACGCGCGAACTCTATCTGGAGAAGGCTGTTCCGCTGCTGAAGATCCTGACGGGCGAACAACCGGTCCCGGAGGGCAGCTGCTTCCGCAGCATTGATGAGATCGCCGATCAGATCCGCGCCTCCGCAGAAATGAACTTTTCACGCTGGAACGCCGGCGCGATCGGCGATCTGTACTCGCCCAGCGGAAGGACCTTCGAAGACGCTGTCGCCTATCTGAAAAACTTCATCAGTCTGCGCACCGACGCGCTGGCTGAAAAATGGCTGGTCAAATAAGGTCTCCTGTCTGACCGTATCAATTCACTTCTCACATTACAGAAAAAGTCAGGAATCCCATTCCGGACTGTGTTATATTATCCGTGTCATCGATGATCATTCCCAATCACACAGAAAGGAGGACTGCCTGTGAGAGCCGAGGAACTGATTTGCGCGCTCGATTATATCGAGGACCGTCTGGAAGGCGAGATCCGCGTTCCGGATATCGCGAACCACTGTTACGCGTCCGTTTCATCCCTGCAAAAATCGTTCCGGTATGCCTTCGGTCTTTCCATCAACGACTATATCCTTCGGCGCCGGTTTTCCCGCGCCGCGAAGGATCTGCTCGAAACCGACGACGGAATTCTGGAGATCTCGTTGAAATACGGATACGCCAATGCCGAAAGCTTTACCCGCGGTTTCCGGAAGATCTGGGGCATCAATCCGGGCGAATACCGCAAAAGCCGCCGGTTCACCGGCCACACACCGAAGCTGGTCCTCCGCGACAGACAAACAAAAGAGGAGGATTCAGACATGATTAACAGAAAATTCGATCTGACTGAGCAATATGAACTGATCCGGGACCGGAAAAATAACGCCTATGTATGCGCCGATATGAACGGTCTCAAATGGATCAACGACAATCTGGGCTTTGACGCCGGAGACGCCGCACTGCGCGAAATGATCCGCCGGCTTGAGGAAGCCTGCGCTGAAAATGATATCCTGCTGCGGATTGGCGGGGATGAGTTTGTGATCTTCACCGGCGAAACCGATATGAACCATGCCAGCAGCATCGTACAGCAGGTCACTGCGCAAAACGGCCGGAAAATCACCTTCTGCGAAAAAGAGTTCGAAGTCAATATCCATGTCGGCGCTTTCCGCCGCGAAGAAAGCGCGCCGGCAGACGTTGAAAAATGGATCTCTGAGATCAGTCAGGGCATTCGTACCATCCACAAGTGACAGCAGGATCCAAATAACAGTGAAACCGCCCGGTCCCTTTTCAGGAGCCGGGCGGTTTTCCATCCGGATCATTCTTCCGTATTTTCCTGTGGCTTCGCCTTGCCGATCAGTCCGCCGGTGGTCACATCCCGGATCGTCTGCGGGATATCCAGGCCCACGGCTTCCCTGACCGCCTCAAAGGTTTGCAGCATTGTACCGGCAGTATCCTTCGCCATGGCGGTCGCGCCGCCCTCGCCAAAGAGGATGATCTTTTCCGTCTTGCTCAGAGGTTCGGATACGGCGCGGGCAATATCGGGCAGCTTGTCAGCGATCATTTCCATCATCGCTGCCTGACCGTACAGCTGCATGGCTTCCGCCTTCATGCGCATCGCGTCCGCCTCGGCTTCACCCTTCATCCGGATAGCCTCAGCCTCTTTCTGAGCGGAATAAAGCTCCGCGTCCGCTTCCGCCTGACGACGGTATTTCTCCGCTTCAGCCTCAGCCATCCGGCGGTCCTTTTCAGCCTGCGCCTTTTCGCGGATCTCCACGTTCAATTTTTCCCGTTCGATCTCAACCTGTTGCCGTTTCAGTTCTGTTTCCTTTTCCAGACGGGTCAGCTCAGCAGTGGCATGCTCTTCTTCCCAGGTTTTACGGATACGTTCCTGCTCAATCTCATAGGCTTTGTCAGCCCGGGCTTTCGCTTCATCCATCTCCTGCTGGAAAGAAGCCTTCTGAACCTCCAGGTCACGTTGCTGCCTCGCGATCTCGGTATCCGCTTCCATTTCAGCGAAACGCGCTTCCTTTTCGGCAGCCGCTTCCGCAACGCGTTTATCCAGTTCTTTTTCGGCGACATTACGCGCCGCCATGGTATCGATCACATTACCGTCCTTGTCGGAAAAGTTCTGGATTGTCAGGTTGATGATCTCCAGGCCCATGTTGCTCATGTCAGCCATGGCGGCCTTAATGGATTCCTGCGCAAACTTGTCGCGGTTCTGCACCAGTTCCGCGATCGTCATCTGACCGATGATCTCGCGCATATTACCTTCCAGAACATCCTTAGCCAGCGCCTTGATCTGATTCGTGTCATAATGCAGCAACTGTTCAGCCGCTGTTGCGATGGACAGATCGTCCGACCCGATCTTGATGTTTGCCACTGCGTCCACCAGGACCGAAATGTACTCCTTGGTCGGCACGGGCTGCGCCGTTTTGATATCCACCTGCGTCAGGCACATATCCAGCTGGTCGATCTTTTCGATCGCGGGTACCCAGAAAGTCGCTCCGCCGCGGACGATCCGGTATCCGAATTTTTTGGACGAAACTGTCCCGTCGGGATTCCGGACCTTATAATTCCGGCGAATCAGGCCCGATATGATCAGCGCCGTATCCGGAGACGCTATCTTGTACCGGGGAATAAACTTCAGCAGAATGATCAGCGCCACAATACCGATCAAAACCCAGTACCAGTAGATTTGCAGGAATTGCCACACACCCTCCATGAAATAACCTCCTTCATCTTCTGTCGTCAGGATATCAGCCTTGAACCTGTAACCAATATATCATATGTTCCCGCAGAATAAAGAACCATCAGCGAAAAATAACCGTTGTATTTTCCCGGACGCATATCCGCTCCGGATATTTTTCGTATACAGCGGTTCCTTCATTCTCTGGCTGCGAGGATGGAGGATACGGCGGGACTGCTGCGCCGGCCGAGCATCGGATGCCGGTGTTCGATCGTTCCCAAAGCGATCTCCACATCCTCGTGCACTTCATCCGGTGTAAACGCCCCCAGGGTGACCATGTCGCAATCCCGGATCGTCGAATAACTGAACGTGAGTCCCACAAACGGCGTGCAACGCCCGGCCGCCATGGATTTGATCGTCATCACAGGCTTTTTTGCTTTCCAGATAATACTGTTAACGCCTTCCACCTCAATCTGCATCAGGAAGCCGAGGCAGTTATAGATCTGGATATAGGTCTGAACATCATATTCATTCATATCCGAATACTGAATAACTTCCGGCATATGAGCGGAAAGACCCGGGATCATCCCATGCTGCCGGATCATATCCAGATAATCCGGCAGACGATCCATGGTCATCCTGTTTTTATTGATCAACTGCTCGCAGGACATATGGTGGATCAGGCAGAACGTTGCGCCCTGCTCCGCGCTGGCCCGGATTTTGCTTTCCGCTTCCGCCCGGCCCGTTGGCGTGTCGTCCACATTCAGGATCGGCGTTGCGATCCGGATCAACGGCCGGCCGGCTTTCTCCTCAATCATCCGGATCCCCGCGTCCAACGGTTGATCCGGCGTAAATTCCGGCGCCATTACCGCGTCGATCCCGTACTGCATGTACGCGTCGATCACCGCAGCGACATTACGCGGATCCGCATGTCGGCTTTTGATCAGATCATCCGCAGCAGGACCTGTATGGCTGTAACCCAGCAACCAGTTCGTTCCGATCAGCATTCTCGGCAGAGAGATCCCCGCCACTTCGGTTCTTGGGAACTGATTCATTCGGTTCTCCTTTCCCTCACAGGCTGAGGCGGTCGATTTCAGCCAGCTCTTCCGCTGTAAACCGCGTGTTCTCCGTTGCCCGGATGTTATCCAGGATCTGTTCCGGACGGGAAGCGCCAATCAGGACGGAGGTGACCGTATCATCCTTCAGCAGCCAGGCCAGCGCCATTTCAGCCAGCGTTTGTCCGCGGCGGTCCGCAATCGCCTTCAGTGCGCGGATCACATCACGTTTTCCGTTGACCTGATCCTCCTTCAGGAAGCGCCCGTCTGTCCGGACGCGGCTGTCTGCGGGAATTCCGTCCAGATAGCGTTCTGTCAGCATGCCCTGCGCCAGCGGAGAGAAGCAGATCAAGCCCTTATGCAGCCGGACGCATTCATCCTTCAGACCGTTCTTTTCAACTGTGCGGTCCAGAATATTATAGCGGTTCTGGTTGATCACGAAGGGCACATGCAGATCGGAAAGGATCGCGGTCGCGCGTTCCAGCGTCGGCCCGTCATAATTGGACAAACCGGCATAGAGCGCTTTTCCGCTCCGTACCGCCTGCTCCAGCGCGCCCATCGTTTCCTCCAGCGGCGTATCCGGATCCATCCGGTGATGATAGAAGATATCCACATAGTCAAGTCCCATACGTTTCAGGCTCTGGTCCAGACTCGCCAGCAGATACTTCCGGCTTCCGTGATCTCCGTACGGTCCCGGCCACATATCGTAGCCCGCCTTGGTGGAAATGATCATTTCGTCCCGATACGGACCAAAATGTTCCTTCAGGATCCTCCCGAAGTTTTCCTCCGCGCTTCCCGGTTTCGGACCGTAGTTATTCGCAAGATCGAAATGGGTGATCCCGTTATCGAACGCCGTAAAGACCATTTTCTCCATCACCGCGTAACAGCCGGTATCGCCGAAATTGTGCCACAGACCCAGAGAAACCGGCGGGAGCAGCAGCCCGCTGTCACCGCAGCGGCGATACTTTACCATGTCATACCGTTGATCGTTTGCCTGATACATCTGATCGTCCTCCCATATTACATACTATTTTTCTCAGTTTCCTCTGTGATCATCATACTCCCAAAGCAAAGGAACGGCAAGCCCGGCAGTGATTCAGGTTATTTGACCGTGATCTTACAGGTCGCTTTCTTTCCGGATCCGTCCGCCGCCAGGCAGGTAATCGTGCAGGTCCCCTTTCCGACCGCGGTGACCTTGCCCTTGCTGCTGACCTTCGCCACTTTCGGATCGCTGCTCGTCCAGACGACCTTGGCATAGCTCGGCTTTCCGGGCGACAGCGTGAACTTCAGCGTGGTCGATTTGCCCTTCTTCAGGGTCAGTTTGGTCTTGCTCAGCTTGACCTTCGTGATCGGAGTCCCCACTGTCACCTTGACCGTGACCTTTACCTTCGGATCGCTCTTCAGGTTGATTGTTACGGTAGCGGTCCCGTTCTTTTTCGCCTTGAGCTTGCCGGTGGCGGAAACCGTTACGACCGTCTTCTTGCTGGTCTTGAAAGTCAGCATATCCGCCGGCTTCCTCCGCAGAAGCGGGCAGAATACTGATCAGCATCATGATCGCGGTAAGCAAAGCAAAAATCCTGTTTTCATCGAACAAAAGCCCCCCAATAGATATTTACATATGTTTTTGTTTATTTTACACCAGTCGGAGGAACTCCGTCAACCGCTTTTTCCATTGGAATCAAACCAAGGTACGTATATGGTCTTTCCGAAACCCCGGACAGCCATTTTTTGTAAAATAAGCCTTCCGTGAAAAAATAGCCGGTATTTGTGCAGATTTGCTGTTGCATAAATAATATACAACAAATACAATATATGTAGATTTTAAAATTTCTTATCCCGACAGAAGGAGTGTGCAAAGCCTGTGAAAAAATGCATCGCTTTTTTATTGTCCGTTCTGATCGCCCTGATGAGTTTTCTTCCCCTCATGGCGAGCGCTGAATCATCCATTTCACTGAATAAGAACAAACTGACATTCTATATGATCAAAGGAGAAAAAACTCCTGCCCAGTCGCTGAAAGCAACCGTCGATGGTGCAAAATAGTCAAGCCTCACCTGGAGCAGCAGCGACACAGCTATCGCAAAGGTCAACAAGGACGGTAAAGTTACTCCTGTTGCAGCCGGCGAATGCGTCATTACCTGCGCCCACAAAGACGGGGTTACCGCCACCTGTCGCGTAGTTGTAAAGAAAGCCGCTGTTACCAAAGTCAAGCTGAATAAGTCAAAGCTTACTTTGAAGATGACCGATTCCAAAGCTCACCCGACAGCAACGCTAAAAGTGAAAGTTTCACCGTCCAAAGCTTATAATCCAAGTGTTAAATGGACATCCAGCGATCCCTCTGTCGCAACCGTCAACTCAAAAGGTGTTGTGAAGGCCAAAGGAAAAGGAACCGCCATCATCACCTGTACTTCCAAAGCCAATCCGGAAGTCTCCGCCATCTGTAAGGTCACAGTAAAGGATAACCGGACGCCAACCCTGAAAGCCGATAGAACTCACATTAAACTGGAAGTTGGAGAAACAAAAACGGTCACGGTCACGTTTAACAAAAAAGGAACCGTTTATTGGAATACTGAAGATGATGATATTGTGACACCTGCCTGGACTTACAAATGGACCGGGAACAAGACCAAACTAAAAATCACTGGCAAGGCTCGAGGAACCGCCTATGTCCGGATCACAAATGATGTTGACGATACCGAACTGATCATTCAGGTTGATGTCATTTCAAAAGAACCCACAGTCGACGGATGGACACTGAGTGATTTTGGTAGTGTTAGCGATCCGTTTGGCAGTGTTATCGAAAATGTAGGATACGCATTGGATTATCTCAGTTCCTACTCCACTAACTATACCGCCGCCTCATACATGTGGAAAGCATACCAATACGCACAACAGGCCGCGCAAGCCGCAGCTGCTCTTCCCGCAATTTATAACAACAACGGAGAAAGTCTGACACAGTTGTTTAATGAATTACTGGATTCTTTCGAATTATGGGACGGTAGCACTTCCTACTACGTTCTTCTTTCAACCATTATCGAAGCCGATGACAAATGTGAGATAATCCTTTCCCTCCTGAAAGACTTCCTGGAACGTTTCCCCCATTGATGAAGGTCCTCCTTTTCTCTCCGGTCACCGTTTCAGGTGACCGGGTTTTTCTTCTGTCCATAAACAGAATATTTCATATTATCATAATCGCTGTCCCCTTAAGCATAACGCTGTAGTTCTCTTGTTCCCCTTGAGTTCCGGAGGCGAACCGTGATAAAATATTCCCCGGACAGGAGGAAGGAATATGCAAAGCGGACAGAGGATTATTTTTCATTGCGATTGCAATAACTTCTTTGCCTCCTGCGAATCCATCGACCACCCGGAATACAAAACAGTCCCTATGGCCGTCGCCGGGGATCCGGAAGCCCGGAAGGGCGTCGTGGTCGCGAAAAACGATCTGGCGAAAAAGTACGGCGTCAAAACGACCGATACCGTGTGGATGGCACGTCAGAAATGTCCGAATATCCTGTTTGTCCCGCCGACGCCCGGGCTGTACGGGACTATTTCCAAACGCGTCAATGCAATCTATTACGAATATACCGATCTGGTCGAGCCCGCTTCCATCGACGAATCCTATCTTGATCTGACCCATGTTCCGCAGCTTTCGGAAATGAACCCGCGGCAGTTTGCGGACATGCTGCGCCGCCGCATAAAAAACGAAATCGGCATCACAATCTCGGTCGGCGCGTCGTACAACAAAACCTTTGCGAAGATTGGAAGCGATTATAAAAAGCCCGACGCCACCACCGTCATCACCCCGGAAAACTTCCGGGAAATCGTATGGCCCCTGCCCGTCGGCGACATGATGTACGTCGGTAAAGCCAGCGCCGACCGTCTGAACCGTGTCGGCGTCATGACGATCGGACAGATGGCCTCTTTGGAACCGGAAACCCTCGTCCGCCTGCTGGGCAAAGGCGGCGAAACGCTGTGGAGGAACGCCAACGGTCTGGATGATGACCCGGTCATCCGGGTGGAGGACCGGCCCGAAATCAAATCCGTCAGCCGGGGGCAAACCTTTCCCCGGGATCTGACGGAAGAAGATGATATCCGGCAGGGCATGATCCCCCTGACGGATGAGATCTCCGCCACGCTGCGCCGGCACAGGCTGAAGGGCGGTACCGTCGTGCTGCAGATCAAGGACCCGGATCTGAATGTCATTTCCCGCCAGATGAAGCTCGCCCACCGGACGAATCTGTACAGCGAGATCACAGCCGCCGCCACGGAACTTTTCCGGCAGCAGTGGCGGATCGGTCCGGATCATCCGGTCCGGGCCTTTACCATCGGTGTGACAGATCTGGTTCCTTCCGCGGAAGCCGCGGAGCAGCTGTCCCTGTTTGAGGACAGCGCGATCACCGGAAAATCCGGCTCGGGGTATCTGAAACGGGAAAACCAGGAAAAGATCGAAGACACGATCGACCGGCTCCGGAACAAATTCGGCAATTCCGCCTTCGCTTTCGGCGGCGCGGTCACCAAAACCCGCGATGAGGTTTGCCGAAGGCAAAATCATCGTGATATGTACGCCGATGCGACGACGCCGTCTTTGCCGGGTCACCGCACCTTTATTCGCGATATGATAGATAATGAAACGGAGGATCAGCATGGCATTTGAGAAAGCTTATCAATATCTTGCCGACCGGGGATACAGCGACCGTGTGATGACCTTTGAAGTATCCAGCGCTACAGTGGAACTGGCAGCCGCAGCCCTTGGGACGGAACCCGCGCGGATCGCGAAATCCCTGACTTTTCTGATTGAAGGCAGGCCGGTCATGATCCTGTGCGCCGGAGACGTCAAGGTTTCCAACCCGGCATTCAAAGCATTCTTCCATGTCAAAGCCCGCATGCCGGACCGGGAACAGGTCCTCTGCCTGATCGGCCACGAGGTCGGCGGCGTCTGCCCCTTCGGGATCAACGACGGCGTAACGGTGTATCTGGACGAGTCCCTGAAAAGATTCGATACCGTATACCCTGCCTGCGGGAATGCCGCCAGCGCGGTACGGCTGACCGTACCGGAACTGGAAAAGCTCGCCTGCCCGGCCGGTTGGGTCAACGTCTGCGCATGACCGAAATTCACCGTCCGGCAGGAATTCCGTCCGCGTGCGGACAATAATATAGTATAGGCTTGTTTGCCAAACTGGAAAGAAGAGGAAGCGTCAGATGAAAATCATCACCATCAGCCGTGAATACGGCGCCTACGGTCACACGATCGCCAAACTGGTCGCCAAGCAGCTCGGAATCGAAATCTACGACAAGGATATCGTCCGCTCCGCCGCCCGGGATACCGGTCTGACAGAGAAAGATATCCGTAACCGTGAAGAAGTCCTGCACAAGAGCGATTCCTTTTTCCGGAGCATCAGCCCGAGTTTTTCCTACAACCAGATCGATGAGATCTACAACCGTGAAAAGGAAGCCATCCTTACTTTCGCCGCAAAAGGTCCCTGCGTGATCGTCGGGCGCTGCGCGGACGTCATTCTCCGGGAAGCCGGCTATGACACGCTGAACGTATTTCTCCATGCGTCCCCGGAAGTTCGTTTCTCCCGCGTAGGCGAACTGATCGAATCCGACAATCCGGCCGAGATCCACAAGGCGATCCGCGTCAATGACAACTCCCGCGAATCCTATTACCGCTACTTCACTGAAAAGAAGTGGGGTGACTATACCAATTACGATCTGATGCTTGACGCGGGTACGCTCGGCATTGAAAAATGCACCGCGCTGATCTGCGCCGCCGCAGAATAAGTAAAGCGTCAGAAAACCAGTCAAACAGTTACCGGACAATTATAACAGGAAGCGCTCATTCCGTCGTCATAACGGGCATGAGCGCTTCGCTTTCTGTTGTAGATCTTTTTGTTTTCAACGATCCGGGATACTGGGCTTTGTTCCCACATCCGGCGTTGCTGCCGACTGAGTTCCTTCCGGGCTTTTTTGCTCAGCTTGTCTTTCGGGACAAATCGGGCCATGTTCATCACCTCCGTCTTCCTTCATGGCGGAGGAATTGTATCACACGCGCAGTGATCCCGCAAGTTCCGGCTATATATGGCTCAGTCCTCCACGCGGCCGGTATACCAGACCTGCACAGTTTCAAAAGGTTCCTCGTACCAGCTGTTGGCAGTCTCCGTATTTCCGGGCTTTATCATGTTGTCGCTGTCGGTGAGGTAGCCGCTGTCGGCTTCAGTCACTTTTCCGTCCTGATCCAGGAGAACCAGAAGGAACTCCACATACTTCGCGTTGACGGTACCGTTGTTGGTGGCCGAAAGCAGGACCTTTTCATCTTCCCTGTCAACAGTAGCCGTCAGCTCCACAAACGAGTGGATATCCGTACCTTCGGGTTCGGTCTTCGTGATCGAGTATCTGACATGGTCGAAAGGATCATCCGTATAGAAGTTGAAGAAAGTTTCCCCTCCGTCATCACAGATATCAATGTCGTCATCATCCACACCGATGATATTGTTCTCCGCGTCAAGGAAGCAGATCCGGCATTCATAGCCGCATGTACTGCCGGAAGTGTTTTTCAGCGCGATCACGATGTTATAGTCGTATCCGTCGTACCAGGTATACTCATTCTGCACTTCGCAGCCTTCCGTGACAGCTTCATCCTTGATCTCCACGGTTCCGGCATTCACGGCGCCGGGCTCTGTCCGGCCTTCAAAATAGACCTCCGCAGATTCGAAAAGATACTTTGTCAGTTCTTCTTCCCAGAGAACGGTGCCGCTCTTCAGGAGATTATCGCTGTCCGTCAGATAACCGTAATCAAAATCCACGACTTCGCCGTTTCCGTCCAGAAAGAAGCAGGAATATCTGACCGCATCAGCGTCCACGGTTCCGGTATTCGTACCGGTCAGGATCACAGACTGTCCGGCTTTCTGCGCGGTGACGGTAACAAAGGAATGGATATCCTGGCAGGTGCTGAAGAGGAACGGATCATCCTCAAGGGTAATGTTGTATTCGACATGATCGAACGCGGCAGGCGCGTTGATCTTCACCAGGGTTTCATAACCAGGATCCAGCGGGTAGGTCTGGCCTTCTCCGGTCCCGACGGAGTTGCCGTCCCGGTCAAGAAAGTTGACCTCGCACCGGATTTCACGGGTCTGGTCTCCGGTGTTCTTCACCGCCACGGCAAAGTAGGAGCTGAAATCATCAGACCAGACATATTCTTTCGTCACGGCATATCCGTTCTCTCCGGCCAGTTGTTCGGCAAGCGCACCGGCACTGCAGAGCAGCAGGGACGCGGTCAGGACAAAGCAGAGAATGTGTTTCATAACAGGATGCATAAGCGATTCCGCCTTTCTTGCTATTTGGATCCGTTCCGGGCACGGCCGGCACCGGAATGACATCACGGCAACTATTATGACAGACGGAGAGAAAAAAGAAAAGTTCCGGTTATGTTTTGAATTATCAGAGGAAATACGCGGGATAAACAGGAAGCGTTCATACCGCCGTCGTAACGGACATGAGCGCTTCGCTTTCTGCTGTAAATTTTTTTGCTTTCAATGACTCTGGACACGGGGCTTTGCTCCCACATCCGGCGCCGCTGCCGGTTGAGCTTCTTCCGGGCCTTCCTGCTCAGCTTGTCTTCCGGGATAAATCGGGCCATGTTTCTCACCTCCGTCTTCGTTCATGACGGGGGGATGTATCACAGGCGCCGCTTTCCCGCAAGCCCCGCTATTTCGGAAGCAGGATCCCGGCGCGGATCCGTTTGCCCAGACGGCTTTCGGTATACCCGCGCAGCAGGGAAAAGGGCGCGTACATTTCCGGTGTGTTGACCCACGAAGCCGATCCGCTCCGCAGCGCCATCCGCATCCAACGGACCTGGGCCGCGGCCAGCGGTTCCTGTTCTCTCCGGCTCCGGCAATCCGCGCAGCACAGGCCGCCCGCCTCGGCATCGAAAAAGAACGGTCCTTCCTCCGGAATTGTCTTTCCGCAGAAAACGCAGTCGTTCAGCCGCGGACAGAAGCCCTCGCTGACAGCGAAATGCAAAAGAAACCCCGCGAGCAGAGGACGCCATTCCTGATCCGAAAACGTCAGCCGGGACAGCGTGTGCAGCAGGAGCATGAACAGCTCCTGATCCGGCTGTTCCGGCTCGATCACCGCTTCACAAAGGCTCAGTAGGTAAGTGCCGACCGTCAGCCGGTCGTAATCCTCGCGCAGGGGATAAAAAGTTTCAATCAGGTGGACCGTGGTCACCGTAGCCCGGCCGCCGGTTTCCACCAGCATATAGTCCCCAAGGGCGAAAAGCTCCCCGGCGTTCAGGTTGTGGGATTTTGTCTTCCGGCAGCCCCGGAGCAGCGCGTCAACCCGCCCCCGGGAGGGGCTGAAGAGCGTCACCATCCGGTCGCTTTCCCGGTAATCCGCGTACCGCAGCACGATCGCGGTGTTCTCCGTCTGAACCATGGGACCTCCGTCAGGCCTGATCCTTGTTCCGCAGCTCGAAGCGGCGGACCTTGCCGGAAATCGTCTTGGGCAGCTCATCGATGAACTCGATCTTCCGGGGATATTTGTACGGCGCGGTCAGGTGCTTGACATGATCCTGCAGCTCTTTGACCAGCTCGTCGGACGGCGTATAACCGGGCTTCAGAACCACGGTCGCCTTGACGATCTGGCCACGGAGCGGATCCGGCACGCCGGTGATCGCGCATTCCAGCACGGCAGGATGCTCCAGCAGCGCGCTCTCGACCTCAAACGGCCCGATGCGGTATCCGCTGGACTTGATTACGTCATCCGCCCGGCCGACATACCAGAAATAGCCCCACTCATCCCGCCACGCGAGATCGCGGGTATGGTAGATATTCCCCTCCAGCGCCTCCGCGGTCATTTCGGGATTCCTGTAATATCCGGCGAACATGCCGAAGGGCTTTCCGTGATGAACGCGGATCACCATTTCGCCCGTCACACCGGCAGGGCAGGAATTTCCTTCCCCGTCCACAATATCCACATCGAACAGGGGTGCGGGCTTGCCCATGGATCCGGGACAGACCTTCATCCAGGGGAAAGTCGCCAGCGTAGCGACCAGCTCGGTCTGCCCGAAGGCTTCGTGCAGCTCGATTCCGGTCTTTTCCTTCCAGTCGGCCGCGATCTCCGGACTCAGAGGCTCTCCGGCCACGGAGCAATGCTTCAGCGTATGAAGATCATATTTTGACAGGTCCTCCTGCAGAATAAATCGATACATCGTCGGCGGGGAGCAATAGGTCGTGATCCCGAACTTTTCAATCATAGAGAGGATCTCGGCGCCCTTGAACTTATCGAAATCATAGACAAAGACGCAGCTGCCGCCCAGCCACTGGCCGTACAGCTTGCCCCAGACGGATTTTGCCCAGCCCGTCTCCGATACGGTCAGATGCAGACCGCCGTCCTCCACCTGGAGCCAGTAGACCGCCGTGAGAATATGTCCGAGCGGATAGAAGAAGTTATGCGCCACCATCTTCGGCTGACCGGTCGTCCCGGAGGTAAAGTACACCAGCATGATGTCCTCATTGCAGGGATACGCGTCGCCCGTGGGCTTCTCCCACACATCGGAAGCGGCAGCAAAGCCCCGGTCCCAGCTTTCGAAGCCGGGCTTTTCGGAGCGGACGATCAGAAGATGCTTCAGCGTTGGGCAGTCCGGCGCGGCCTCCAGCACGGCATCGGCCACGCAGGTCGTATGCTCCGTGCAGATGATCGCGCTGATCTCCGCGCTCTGAACGCGGTAGCGGATGTCCTTTGCCGTCAGCAGATGCGTCGCAGGAACGGCGATCGCGCCGATCTTGTGCAGTCCCATCAGGATCGGCCAGAACTCATGGTGCCTTTTCAGGATCACCAGCACAGCATCGCCCTTCCGGATCCCGAGAGAAGACAGATAGTTAGCGGCGCGGTTGCTGTCGAGCATCATCCGGCGGAAATCGTAGCGGACCACATCGCCCTCCGGATTAGTCCACAGCAGGGCGGGCCTTTCCGGATCCTCCCGGCCGTAACGGTCGACAACGTCATAGGCGAAATTGAAGGAATCCACCTTTTTCAGGCGGAAGTTTTTGTTGAAGTCATCGTAGCTGATGAAATCCCCGACCACGTCGAGGTATTCACGGTAAAGCGGCTGCATCCGGAATGTACCTTCTTTCTCGGAATGAAAACGTTACTCGGCGGTGCCGTTCTTCACAACCACGGCAATAAAACGGCAGTCGGTCTCCGGCGCGTACATGACATGCGGGAGCGCGGAATCGTAATACACACTGTCGCCGGGAGCAAGCAGGAGCTCATTCCCGCCCAGCACGATCTTCAGATATCCCTCCAGCACATAGTCGAATTCCTGACCCTCGTGACTGTGAGCCTGTTTGACCACACCGGGATCATCCTTCTCGACCGTAACGATGAAGGGCTCAGCCAGTTTGTGCGAAAAGTTATACGCCAGATGCTGGTAGTGATACTGCTTCCGGCGGTCAAACGCGAGCCCCTTGCCGTTGCGCGTAAGGATATAGCCCCGGAGTTTCGGGCTTTCGCCCGTCAGCAGGTCGGAAATATCAACCCCGAGCGTCTCGGCGATATTGAACAGATGGGAAAAGGAAAAATCCTTTTCGCCCTTTTCATATAAGATGTAATCCTCCAGCGGGACCTGGGAGCGTTCCGCGACCTCTTCCTGAGTGAGGCCGAGAATATCCCGCAGGTCGGCAATCCGGAGCGCGATCATCTGGATCTGGTTCATGGAGCATCCTCCCGGGGCGCGAAATGTAACTGGTATAACGCCTCCCGATATGTTATCATAGGGTCTGCAAGAAATCAATCGGAGAGCTGTTTTTCCCGTGTCCCGCGGGAAAACGGGAACCGCCGGAGGTGAAGGAATGGACGAGCTGCTGCTGAGGCGGGCACAGGACGGGGATCCGGAAGCGTTCACCCGGCTGATGACCCCGCTGGAAGGGTTGGTCTGGCGCGTCTGCTGGCACTATATGGGTGAGAAGGAAAGCGCGTCCGACTGCGGCCAGGAGGCTATGGTCCGGATCTGGCGCAATCTGAAAAGTTACCGCGCCGACTGTGCCTTTGAAAGCTGGGTTTACCGGGTCTGCGCCAACTGCTGCCTGGACGCGCTCCGGAAACGGAAGCGCGAAAACACCGTATCCATCGAACCGATGAAGGAACAGGGCTTCGATCCGCCGGACAGTGCCCCCGGCACCGAGGAGCAGGCTGTGAAAAACGATGAGCAGGCCCGTCTCCGGGCATGCATCGCCGCCCTGCCGGAGGAGCAGCGCGAGGCACTGATCCTGACACAGCTCGAGGGCCGTTCCTATGAGGAAACCGCCGCCCTGCTGGGCGTCAATGAAGGAACCGTCAAAAGCCGGGTGAACCGCGCGAGAACCCGGCTGAAAGAATTATTCACCTCCGGCCGGGAACTTTCCGGCGGAGAAAGCGTCCAAAGAGATGAAAGGAGGATCCGGTCATGAAAACAAATGAACAGGAAATCCTTCTTGATCTGGATGAGGCGCTGAAACAGATGGCTGAGGAAACCCCGGAAATGCCGGAAGATTTCCATGATGCCTGGGTCCGCGCCATAGAGGAATCCCGGACAGACAACCAGCCGGTTGCTGAACCGGTTCCTGCCGAAGCTCCCGAAAAATCGGGAAGGCGTTCCTTCCCCTGGGCTCAGATCTGTTCCGTTGCCGCGGCTTTGATCGTGCTGATCGGCGGCACCGCAGCCGTCCGGGATCGGAAACTGTCCGAAGAGCGCGTCGTGTCCTTTGCTTCCGTCGGCCTGCAGGAAAGCACAGCCGATACCTTCGTGGCCCAGAGCTACAATTCCGCCGCGCAGCCGGGCAAAAGGGATTCCCGCGTCTCCGAATCCGCCTCCATGAGCGCGGATTCAGCCCCCGCCTGCGAAGAAGCCGCGTGCGAGGAACCTGTATATGATGCAGAAGCCGCGGAAGATTCATCTCCTGCATACGGGGAAACCGCGGAAAGCGCCGCCCCTGCATACGAAAAAGCCGCGGAAGATTCAGCCCCTGTGTATGAAGAAGCCGAATGCGGGGAAGCCGCGCCGATTCCCGATGAAACACCTGCCGCAACCGGAAAACCCGGAGCATTGACCGAAAAAGTCAAAGAACCGACCTTCTTTGAAAGGATCAGCATGGTCTTCTCCTCCGGATGGAACAGCTTCGGGGATTTCCTTTCCGATATGGGGCAGTTTCTCGTTGCCGCGCTTCCCTTCCTTGTGATTTTCGCTGCCGCCGCCGTTGTCACCCGGCTGGTTGTGAAAAAGCACAAAGCCCGGAAAAAGCCCTGAGGATGAATTCAACAGCTACAGGAAAAAGGAGCGGATCTTCCGCTCCTTTTCATTTCCGTTATTCCTTATTATTTCCCGAAGGATTCAAACGCGAAACGGTCGTCCCAGTGACGGTGCAGGGTGAACTCATGGGTCAGCGCGGTCAGGTTATAGACCACGGACCACTGGGTATTGCTGATGATGCTTTCGGGATTCGGCGCGGTGGAAGCAGCCTTGACACCGTCCCACGCGGTTTCCTTTACCGCAGCGTCACCGGCAGCTTCGATAACTTCCTCGATCCGGTCCCGGCGCTCCTTGCCCTGACCGTACATACCGTTCTTCTGGCCGGAAATGACCTTATCCTCATACATGGCAAAGTAGTTCGTGATCGTCCGGAGAGGCGTAACCACCATGGGGCGGGCAGGATCCTCGCAGTCCCATTCGACAACGCGTCCGTCGCCGGAGGCGTCGGTGATGTAATAGTGGTAATCACGGCCGGAGGTCGCGAAATAGTCGTACCCGGAGAGCAGCTCCACTGCCTCCGCCGTCGTCGCGCAGCGGTCCAGTACCAACCGGATCACGAAAGGCGTCGAAAGGACGGGCTTGCCGTTTTTCTGGACGGTCGGCTCGCTGGGCAGCGTCAGGACCGCGATCCCCAAACCCTTCTCGTTCATGCCGTCCAGCGGAATCAGCGGCGCCGCCAGACAGGACGCGAGCTTCTCCTGGGACGCGAAGGGATCGTTGCAGTCGATATTGCTCAGCGCCGAAAAGCAGACGGAGCGGTATCCGTCCTTCGGATGGCAGACGCACATCATCGCCGAAGTATCGAACTTGAAGTCGTAGTTCCGGCCGAGGTAAACATTCCCGTCACTCGCCTTCAGCGTGAAAGCGGAGCAGCCGAAGTTCGGCGCCTCAATCGCGACGTTCATGCCGGGGAGCGCCTCCGTGAGGACCAGCTCCACCATCTTCTGATCGTTCATTTCGCCGGTCGGCGTCAGATTGTCGAGATTGTAGTCGTAGAAGACCTCCATGGTATAGATGTTCAGTCCGTCGTCATAATCCGTGAGCTTTTGAATGGACTGCAGCGTCTGCAGCCGTTCCTCCGACAGCACGGCGCTTTCTTCGGCGGATGCGATTCCCGTCGCAAAGCACAGCGTCAGAACCAGAAACAGGGCAACCAGGCGTATCATATGCAAATCTCCCAAATGATTGATATATCTGTCCCAAACGACGATATTCGACATATTTCGCTTATTTCCTTCCGTGTTCCTTCTCCAGCCGTTTCAGTTCCTTCATCATCTTCAGCGCCAGCGGGACCGCCATCAGGAAGGCGAACAGATCCGCCGTCGGCTGTGCCAGATATACGCCCTGCAGCGGGTCCGCGAACAGATGCGGAAGGATCAGAACCACAGGAATAAAGGTCAGCCCCTGCCGGGCGACGGCGAGCAGCGTCGCGCCCACCACCCGGCCGATATTCTGATAAAGCATGTTGGTCATCGTCACCACGCCCATCAGCGTGAAAGTCACGCACTGCCAGCGCATGGCGATGCCGCCGATCCGGACGACCTCCGGATCGTCCCGGAACAGGGTGACCAGTGAAGGCGCGAAAGCAAAGCCCAGCGCGGAAACCGCGAACAGGAACAGCAGCCCGACCTTCAGGCAAAAAACATATGCCTCCCGGACCCGGCCGTATTTCCCGGCTCCGTAGTTAAACCCGCAGATCGGCTGGAAACCCTGGCCGAAGCCGATCAGCGCGCTGAAGCCGAACATCATGATCTTGCTGACAACAGAGAAAGCCGCGATGGCGGCATCCGGATTCTGCGCGGAATCGCCTGCCGCGGCGTTCAGGCAGAGCACGGCAATGCTCGCGAGCCCCTGACGGAACAGGGACGGGGCTCCGCCGATGAAAATGTTCTTGAGATAATATCCGTTGGGGCGATATTTCTTCAGATGAATCTTCAGACTGTCGCTCCGAAGCGTTCCCACATACAGCAGCCCGCAGGACAGCGTCTGGCTGATGATCGTCGCCAGCGCGGCGCCCCGGACCTCCATCCCGAACACGAAAATAAACAGCGGATCCAGGCCCAGATTGATCACCGCGCCGCTGACCAGCCCGATCATGGAAAAGAACGCATTCCCCTGGAACCGGAGCTGGTTGTTCAGCACACAGCTCATGCAGACAAAGGGCGCGCCCAGAAGAATAATACTCATATAGTCCCGGGCGTACTGCACCGTTTTCATGGATACCAGCTCCGTCCTGGCACCGAGAAGGTTCAGAATCTGCGTCGGAAAAGTCAGGCCGGCCAGAAGGATCAGCCCGCCGAAGAGCAGCGAGGTGATGTTCCCCGTCGCGGCCATGATTTCCGCCTCATCGTTCTTTCTCGCGCCGAGCGCACGGGAGATGAAATTCCCGCTTCCCTGGCCGAAAAAGAAGCCGAAAGCCTGCAGGATTGTCATCAGCGGAAAAACCAGACCGACGCCAGCGGTCGCTTCCGTTCCGATCTGACCGACAAAAAAGGTATCCGCAATGTTGTACAGAGAAGTCACCAGCATGCTGATCACCGTCGGGATCGCCAGCGTGCAGACCAGCTTCCGGATCGGTGCCGTGGTCATCCGGGTCAGTTTTGAATCCATTGCCTGTTCCATGCGTGTTGTTTTTCCTTTTCCATTTTTTTCGGAAACACAAGGATTCCGGCAGTCCCATTTCCCGGGGCTGCCGGAATGTATTACCGTTTCCTTATGCGCCTTTTCTTTTCAGGATCTCGCTCATTACAAACGCTTTTGCCATCTCGCTTCCGGTAAACATGGGAAGACAGAGCTCTCCGGTCTGCTCCGTTTCGGACTGCTCCGCCTCGAGCAGATCCATCTCCAGCGACTGATCCCCGTGGCAGGGATCGATCCCTTCGTCGCTGAACCCGCCCAGACTGCCGGGCCGGTCCGCTGCCGCGCCCAAACTTCCGGAGAAGGTACCCTCGCGGGGCGCGAAGGGAGTCAGTTCCATCCGGAGCTGAACCGGCTCCATTTCTGCGCTCATCGGCACAGAAACGGACTGCGGTTCCGGCTCCGGATACTTCACCGGCTTTTTCTCAGCCGGACTCTTTCCGGGATTCGCTTTGGCCGCGGCCTTTTTAACGGCTTTCGCAGTCCCGGCAATGATCATCCAGAAAACAAAGATGAGAAAGATTCCCACTTCAGGCATACGTGATTTCTCCTTCCCCCGGAATTACTTCTTGGGGCTCACGGAAGGCGCCGGCTGGACGGTGCTCGCCTTGGCGATGGATTCACGCATCTCGGTATCCGCGATGGTGTTCTTCATCTGATAGTAATCCAGGACACCCAGCTTGCCGTCACGCAGCGCGGACGCCATCGCCTTCGGAACCTCTGCCTCGGCCTCGACAACCTTGGCGCGCATTTCCTGAACGGAAGCCTTCATTTCCTGCTCATGCGCCACAGCCATGGCCCGGCGTTCCTCCGCCTTCGCCTGAGCGATCCGGCGGTCGGCCTCAGCCTGATCCATCTGCAGCTGCGCACCGACGTTGCGGCCGACGTCAACATCGGCGATGTCGATGGACAGGATTTCATAAGCAGTACCCGCGTCCAGACCTTTGCTCAGGACGGTGCGGCTGATCAGATCGGGATTTTCCAGCACTTCCTTATGGGTTTCCGCGGAACCGACCGTGGTAACGATGCCTTCGCCGACACGGGCGATAACGGTTTCCTCACCGGCACCGCCGACCAGGCGTTCGATATTGGTGCGAACGGTCACACGGGCCTTGGCGCGGAGCTCAATACCGTCCTTGGCGATTGCGGCGACCACAGGCGTTTCAATGACTTTCGGGGTAACACTCATCTGAACCGCCTGGAAAACGTCACGGCCGGCCAGGTCAATCGCGCAGGCCTTTTCAAAAGCCATTTCGATATTCGCCCGCTGGGCGGCGATCAGAGCATTGATTACCCGATCCACATTACCGCCGGCAAGGTAGTGGGTTTCAAGCTGGCTGATATTCAGATCCAGACCGGCCTTCCGGGCCTTGATCAGGGGATAGACCAGCTTCTGGGGTTGGATGCGGCGGATCCGCATACCGACCAGCGTACCGATCGAGATGTGTACACCGCTGGCCAGGGAGGAAATCCACAGACCCATCGGCACAAAGTGAAGGAAGATCGCAAGAACGACAATCGCGAGAACAACAATCATGACAATCAGCGCAGGCGTAGGCATAATCAACATACTCCTTTCATTTTTCAGAAATCAATCCCTGATTTTCAGGGCTTTGACCAGAATCTTTTTCCCGTCGGTCCCGGTCACGCAGACCGTATCGTCCCGGGCGGCAAACCCGTCTTCACAGAAGACCTGCCAGCGTTTCCCTCCGAAATCCGCCTCACCCGACGGGCGCAGCGCGGTCACGGCAACCCCGGAAGATCCGATCTCCGGCAGTTCCGCCGACGGCGTTCCGGCTTTGGCATCCTCACAATCGTTGAGAATGATCTTTCTGGACAGCCGCCCCTTTTTCAGACTGCGAAGCGCTATAAAAACAATGATCGCCAGCAGAACCAGCTCGACCCCCGTCAGGCACAGGGAAAAGGTGATCCCATGGCCAAGATACGCGAAGATCAAGGATCCGAAGCAAACGATCGCCCCTGTGATACCGGCCACTCCGAAACCAGGCATACAGGCTTCGACCACCGTCAGGCCTATCCCGACAATGAAGCAGATAATGACCAGAATATCATAGATCCCCATTTTCCGCTCCTCTCCTTTCCGCTGAATTCCCCGCGGGGATATACGACATATTTCGTCGGGACCCCGCTGTTTTCCTTCCGGGCGGAACCGGTCCCGGAACGTTTCCGGTCATCAATTCCCCCTGTATGAAAAAGAATATCAGATAAACATCTCCGGATAAACCGTCAAATGGGCCTTACCGCGTTCTCTATTTTTCCTTTCGCGGAAAAATAGTCTCCTGAAATCCCCCTCTTGCAGGCAGCACACGCGACCGGTATAATCTGAAGCGCAGAAGGGAGGAATGCCTGTGACAGTCTGGCTCAGCACACATTGGGCGGATCTCGCGGTGATTTTTCTGCTGACCGTTGCCGTCATTCTCGCAGTTCTCCGGATCATCCGGAACCGCCGGGAAGGAAAAACCTCCTGCGGCGGTCAATGTGAAAATTGCGCGGCACGCGAATTCTGCAGGAAAACCGGACGCAGTGAATAAACAGCAGCAAGCGGCCTCCGAAGAGGAAGCCGCCTGCTCTTTTTTTACAGCACCATTTCCAGAATCTTCCGGCTGCGCTCCAGGAAGGCGGTGATCTCCTCCGCCTCCAGCGGCTGCGCCGCCATCCGGGCCAGATCGTAAACCTGCTCGCAGAGCATTTTGGTCTTTTCATCCTCCGGATCACGCTCCGCCAGCGCCTTCACCGTCGTGTTCCGGCGATTCAGGATCAGTGTATAGCTGTCCGGCATCGGGAAGCTTTGTCCGTAGAAACGGCTCATTTCCTTGTACCGGCGCATCTGTTCATCCTCGGTCACCATCGCGGTCATATCCGCGTCGCCCAGCGGCTCGAGCTTGACCTCCAGCGCGTCCTTCCCCAGCGCTTTGCGGAAAAGCGTCTGAAGTTTTTCAGCGTCCAGCTCGCTCCCTTCGTCGGTTTCCTCCTTCAGACCCGCGATATCCGCGTCGACCCGGGCGAAGGAGACACGGTCCTCTTCATTTCCCTGATATTCCATGAAGGACATGAAGTTCCCGTCGATAATGGTATTGAGGATCGCCACCTCGATACCGCGGTCGGTATACAGCTTCACAGAAGCCGCCTGACGCTTTTCATCGTTGGTGTAGTAGACCTTCTTATCGGTCTTGTCGAAGTTCGCGGCCTTGTATTCGGCCACCGTTTCATATTTCCCGTCAGTCTTCTTCAGGAGAATCGCGCCCTTGACCATGTCATAGAACTTATTGTCCTTGATGCAGCCGTATTTCACGAAGGGAGCAATATCGTCCCAGTAGCCCTCGTAGGTTTCACGTTCGGTATTCATGAGAGCGTTCAGCTTGTCAGCCACCTTCTTGGTGATATGCGAACTGATCTTTTTGACATAGCCGTCGTTCTGCAGGAAGGAGCGGGATACATTCAGCGGCAGATCGGGGCAGTCGATCACACCCTTCAGGAGCATCAGGAATTCCGGAATGACCTCTTTGATATTGTCGGCTACGAACACCTGACCGGCAAAGAGCTTGATCTGACCCTCGTGAGTGCCGAAATCGTTCTTCAGTTTCGGGAAGAACAGAATTCCCTTGAGATTGAAGGGATAATCCACATTCAGATGAATCCAGAACAGGGGTTCCTCGAAGTCCATGAAAACCTTGCGGTAGAAAGCCTTATAATCCTCATCCGTACAATCAGACGGTTTCTTCAGCCAGAGGGGCTCGGTATCGTTGATCTGCTGGGGCTTGGGCATTTCGAGGATCTTTTCCGTCTTCGGGGTTCCGTCCTCATTTTTCTCATCGCCGATGGGGACATCCTTCTCAACGGGTTTGGCGTTGGCATCCTCCAGCATCACGGGATAGGACATATAGCCGCAGTAGCGGTTCAGAACCTCGCGGACGCGGTAGATCTCGAGGAATTCCTTTTCCGCGTCGGTGATATGCAGCACGATGTCAGTGCCGTGCGCGGCGCGGGAACCTTCGGAAATTTCAAAGCTCATACCATCCTCGGATACCCAGTGAACCGGCTCCGCGCCCGCTTCGCTGCTGAGACTTTCGATCTCCACCTTTTCGCTGACCATGAAAACCGAATAGAAGCCCAGACCGAAATGACCGATAATGTCGTTCGCGTCATCGGGCTTTTTGTCTTCAAACTGCTTCATAAATTCGGTCGCTCCGGAAAACGCGACCTGATTGATATATTTCCGGACTTCATCAGCCGTCATGCCGATACCGGTATCGGAAATCCGGATCGTTTTCTGTTCTTTGTCGACCGTGACCTGCACGCGCATCTCCTCGTCCGCTTCGGGGTGAAGCATACGGAATTTGGTGATGGCGTCACATGCGTTGGACACCACTTCGCGGAGGAAAATGTCCTTATCGGAATAAAGCCAGCGCTTGATGACCGGCATAATATTCTGAGCGTCAATGGATACGCTGCCGTTTTCTTTTTGGATCGCCATAATATTGCCTCCTGTCATTTCAATACTCACCGCCCTTCGGCGACAGCCGGCTTCCCGACGGTTCCTGTCCGGAAAACGCGCTGTGAAAGGGACGTGAGCGGGTACGTCATTATTCTAGCACCCGGTTTTGCAAATTGCAAGTAAAAA
Organism: uncultured Clostridia bacterium; assembly: GCA_937906775.1. Taxonomy (GTDB): domain Bacteria; phylum Bacillota; class Clostridia; order Christensenellales; family Aristaeellaceae; genus Aristaeella. The sequence continues at coordinate 11,137 of CALCUD010000020.1, read as the reverse complement.
TTAGCACTCAGCGGGCGAGAGTGCTGATAATGTTCCCGCTTGTATTCCTCCGCGCCTTGACATATAATAGAATGCAGTATTATGAACAGGAAAGAGGTCCGGATATGCATCCGTTGGTATTCCAGTCCGATTTCGGGACCGCGGACGGCGCTGTCTGCGCGATGTACGGCGTGGCCGAAGCGGTTTGCGGTCAGCTCCGGGTATATGACCTGACGCATGACATCCCTCAATACGACGTATGGGAAGCCAGTTACCGGCTGATCCAGGCCATCAGTTACTGGCCGGCCGGAACGGTATTCGTCAGCGTTGTCGATCCGGGAGTCGGGTCCGACCGGCTCAGTCTCTGCGTCCGGACGACGGGAGACCACTATATCATAACCCCGGATAACGGCACGCTGACCCACGTCAAACGGATGCTCGGCATCCGGGAAGCGCGCGTAATCGACGAAAGTGTCAACCGTCTTCCCGATTCCGGGGAAAGCTATACCTTCCACGGGCGGGATATCTTTGCCTACACGGGAGCCCGGCTTGCCGCCGGCATCATCGGTTTCGACCGGATCGGTCCGGAGATCGCACCGGAGAAGATCGCCGAACTGCCGGTCATCGCCCCCGCGTTTGAAAACGACATTGTCACAGGTACCATTGACGTGCTGGACGTTCGCTTCGGTTCCCTGTGGACGAATATCGGCAGCGATCTGTTCCACAGTCTCCGCGTACCGGAAGGCGGACGGATCGAAGTCACCATTTCCAACGGTACGCGCGTCCTGTACAAAAACATCATGACCTACGCCCGGTCTTTCGCGGATGTCAACGTCGGCGAGCCGCTGTTGTATATCAATTCTCTCGGCTGCGTCGGCATCGCGATCAATCAGGGCAGTTTTGCAAAAGCCTATAACATCGGCACGGGGATCGCCTGGCGCATCTCTCTGCGAAAAGCGCCCCGCGTCATTTACGATTGAATCCTGCAGCCTGAGGCTGACGGATATATATGAGGGAGGGTTCATCCATGAAGAAGTTTCCTGTCAAAACTGTGGTAGCCATCGGAATCGGAGCCGCGCTGTTCTTTGTACTCGGCCGTTTTGTCGCCATTCCCAGCGGCGTTCCGAACACCAACATCAGCCTGCAGTATGCCGTACTCGGTCTGCTGGCCGGTATGTTCGGCCCCATCGCGGGCGGACTGATCGGTTTCATCGGACACACGCTGATCGACCTCAGCTGGGGCGGAAGCCCGTGGTGGAGCTGGGTCATCGCTTCCGCCATTACCGGCGTCATCAGCGGCATCCTCTGGAAGCAGCTGGGCATTATGAAAGGCAACTTCGGCAAGAGGCAGATCGTTACCTTCATCCTGACCGCACTGGTCGCGCATGCCATCGCCTGGATCGTCATTGCGCCCGTACTCGACATCCTGATTTATGCCGAACCTTCTGACAAGGTCTTCGTACAGGGTGCCGTCGCCGCCGCCGCGAACTTCCTGACCACGGCCGTTGTCGGCACGCTGCTAGCCATCGCCTACAACAAGACCGTTGCCAAACAGGGCAGCCTGGACAAAGAATAATCGCATAAAGCTGACCGGGGGCGGGTGTTCCCGCTCCCGGTTCCTTTTTGTAAAGGAGTCACGCCATGCAAACCCCGATCATCTCCTTCAGGGATTTCTCCTTCCAATACGACGCACAGAAACGTCCGACGCTGGAACACATCAACCTCGACATCCTGCCCGGGCAGAAGGTACTGATCGTCGGCCCGTCCGGCAGCGGAAAAAGCACGCTCGGAAACTGCATCAACGGCCTGATTCCGGCCAGCTATCCGGGAAAGGTCACCGGCAGCCTGACCGTGGACGGCGTCGACGCTCCGAAAGCCGGCATCTTCGAAATGTCCACTCATGTCGGGACCGTTCTTCAGGACCCGGACGGGCAGTTCATCGGCCTCACCGTGGGCGAGGATATCGCCTTCAGTCTGGAGAACAACTGCGTCCCGCAGGACCGGATGAAGGAAACCGTAGCCGAAACAGCCCAGCTGGTCGATGTTGAATCGCTCCTGCGCATGGCGCCGCACGAATTGTCCGGCGGTCAGAAACAGCGTGTCAGCCTGGCGGGGGTCATGGTGGATCACACTCCGATCCTTCTCTTTGACGAGCCGCTCGCCAATCTGGACCCTGCCACGGGAAAACAGGCGATCGAACTGATCGATGAGATCTGCCAAAGGGAGAACTGTACCGTCGTCATTATCGAACACCGGTTGGAGGATGTTCTGTGGCGGCATGTGGACCGGATCGTTCTGGTCGCGGAAGGGCAGATCGTCGCGGACACGGATCCCGACATCCTGCTTTCCGGATCCCTGCTGGCGGAAAACGGGATCCGCGAGCCGCTGTACTGCACAGCCCTGCGGTATGCCGGGATCCGGATCTCGCCGGAAATGCGGCCCGCGCATCCGGACAGTCTGATCCTGAATGAACAACATCGCGCCGGGGTCAGGAACTGGTTTGAGGCATCCGCAAAGCCGGCTGAACCGAATGGCTCTCCCGTATTGCTGGAGATCAGAGGACTGTCCTTCGGATATACGCAGGATCAAAACACCGTAACGGATATTTCCTTCTCCGTCCGGAAGGGGGAAATGATCAGCATCGTCGGAAAAAACGGGGCCGGAAAATCCACGCTGGCCAAGCTGATCTGCGGTTTTGAAAGTCCGAACGCCGGAAGTATTCTGCTGGACGGACGCGATATCACAAAAGATACCATCCGGCAGCGAGCCCCCCTGATCGGCTATGTCATGCAGAATCCCAACCAGATGATCTCCAAGCCCATGATCCGGGACGAAGTATCCCTCGGCATCCGGAATCTGGGCCTCAGCGAGGAAGAGATCGCAAAACGGACGGATGACGCACTGCGGATCTGCGGGCTTTATCCCTTCCGGAACTGGCCGGTGTCCGCCCTGTCCTTCGGCCAGAAGAAACGCGTCACCGTGGCCTCGGTCCTTGTCATGGGGCCGAAAGTGATCATTCTGGACGAACCTACCGCCGGTCAGGATTTCCGCCACTACACAGAGATCATGGAATTTCTGCGGGAGCTGAACAGTCAGGGTGTCACCGTGATCCTGATCACTCATGATATGCACCTGATGCTGGAATACACGCCGAGAGCCATCGTCATCACCGACGGAAAACTGGTGGCGGATACAGGTTCCGCGGAAGTCCTCTGCAACGCCGCGCTGACAGAACACGCCGCGCTGAAGCAGACCAGTCTGTTCACGCTGGCGGAAAAATGCGGCGTGGAAGATCCTGTCCGATTCACGGAATGTTTCGTCCGCTATGACCGGGAGGTGCGTTCCTGATGCCTGCGAAAACCGTTTTGAATTATATCCCCCGCAGCAGCGTGATCCACCGCCTTTCGGGCGCGACAAAGCTTGCGTTCTTTCTTCTCTTTACCTTTGCCAGCATGATCACCTATGACACGCGCGTCCTGCTCGGACTGCTGGCCGTCAGCCTGATCGCCTTCCGGATGAGCCGGATCCGGATTCGCGAAGTCAAAGGAATTCTGATTTTCATGCTGGTTTTCCTTCTGCTGAACAATTTCTTCATCTTTATCTTCAATCCGGATCAGGGTACCGCCATCTACGGAACGCGTCATGTGCTGTTCCGTCTTTTCTGGAGATACGATATTACCCGGGAACAGCTTTTCTATCTGTTCAATATCTCTCTGAAATACGTGGTGGCGCTGCCCGTCGCGATCCTGTTCATTTCCGCAACCAATCCCAGCGAATTCGCCGCCAGTCTGAACCGGATCGGTGTCAGCTACAGGATCGGTTATGCCGTGGCGATCGCATTGCGGTATATCCCGGATATTCAGCGGGATTACCACAACATCAGCCAGGCGCAGCAGGCCCGCGGTATCGAGCTCGGCAAAAGCGAAAAGCTTCTGAAACGTCTGAAGAATTCCGTCAGTATCCTGCTGCCGCTGATCCTTTCCAGCCTGAACCGGATCGAGGTCATCTCCAACGCTATGGAACTGCGAAGCTTCGGAAAGATGAAAAAACGGACCTGGTATGTCCGGGAACCCTTCCGTCGGAATGATTTCATCGCACTCGGAATCGGCGCGCTCCTGCTGATCCTGAGCCTTGTGATCACGTTCTGGGACGGGAACCGGTTCTGGGCTCCCTCCTGGATCACCGGCTGATCCAAACCGTCAAAGGATATGAAAAAACTCCCGGCAAGCGGGAGTTTTTCATATTGATATGATCAGTTGTCAAGATCCTCATCCAACAGGGCAAGATCGTCCTCTTCCTCCGCAGCCTGCGCAGAAATGGCGGACTGTTCCTCCTCCGTCACCGCTTTGGGCGCGAAGAGCTCGGCCCGGAGGCGCTGATCGATCTCGGCGGTGAGCTCCGGATGGTTTTTCAGGTACATCCGGGCATTGTCGCGGCCCTGAGCCAGACGAAGATCGCCGTAGGAGAAGAATGCGCCGCTCTTATGGATGATGTCGCGTTCGACAGCCAGATCCAGGAGCGTTCCTTCTGTGCTGATGCCTTCGCCGTAGATGATGTCAAACTCCGCGACCTTGAAAGGCGGGGCAACCTTGTTTTTGACGACTTTGACCTTTGTACGGTTGCCGATGACCTCGGCGCCGTTTTTCAACTGGTCGGCGCGACGGACATCCAGGCGAACGGAGGAATAGAATTTCAACGCGCGGCCGCCGGGAGTCGTCTCCGGGTTGCCGTACATGACGCCGACTTTTTCACGCAGCTGGTTGATAAACACAGCAACGCAGCCCGTTTTGTTGATGACGCCGGTGAGCTTGCGGAGCGCCTGACTCATCAGACGGGCCTGCAGGCCCACAAAGGAATCGCCCATTTCCCCGTCGATCTCAGCCTTGGGAACCAGCGCGGCCACGGAGTCGATCACCACGACGTCGAGTGCGCCGCTGCGGACCAGCGCTTCGGTTATTTCGAGCGCCTGCTCCCCCGTATCGGGCTGGGATACGTAAAGCTCATCGATATCGACCCCGAGCTTTTTGGCATAGGCGGGATCCAGCGCGTGTTCCGCGTCGACGAAGGCGGCGATCCCGCCGGCCTTCTGCGCTTCGGCGACGATATGAAGGGCGACCGTCGTCTTACCGGAGGATTCAGGACCGTAGATCTCAACAATGCGGCCCCGGGGGATCCCGCCGACGCCGAGAGCGGCGTCCAGCGTGAGACAGCCGGTCGGGATGACAGCAATATTCCGCTCCACCGCGTCGCTGCCCATCCTGATCACGGCGCCTTTACCGTATTGTTTGTCGAGATCGGCCAGCGCGTGCTCCAGCGCTTTGAGCTTTTCCGCGTGAAGATTGTTTTCAGACTCGGGCGCTTTTTCGGCTTTTGCAGATTTTCTTGTTGCCATGATATTCATCCTTTCAGCTTTGTTCGCGTCTTATGCCTCGCGGCATCCTTTTCTTTCGGCATCATCGTATCACCAAAGAAATGAAATTGCAAGACGGAAACGCAAATTTTTTAACTTTTGAACAAATTTCTTTAATCTTTCCGGCAATACACCCGCCGGACTCCGGCCGCGTCTGTCGTCATGATCGCAAAGCCTTCCCCGGTCTCCTGTTTCAGAGATACCGTCAGGGCGGGATAGCGGAAGGAACGGCTGAACCTGTTCTCCGCCCGGAAGATCCCGTCCTCCAGCGTTCCGGTCTCCCATGATTCCAGACCGTCCAGCGGCGTTTCCGCTTTCGGAAAAAGGCCTTCCGGATCCTCCAGCCCGGTCAGCGTCAGACGCCCGTATTCCAGGCTTGCATCCAGCGCCGCCTTCTTCCGGGAGGAAGCCGATACAAGCGTCAGATCATCGGCCTTCAGCCGTCCCAGTGCAAGCGTCAGCGCCTCAGGATTCACATCGAGACCGGCATATCTGCAGCCAAGCTTCTCCGCCGCCGCAAGCGTTGTCCCGCTGCCGCAGCACAGATCCACGACCCAGTCCCCCGGATCCGTAACAGGAAGCAGCAGCCGCTCCAGCAGCTTCTCCGGCTTCTGCGTCGCGTAGCCGGTCCGCTCGGGATCACGCTGCTGCAAATGCCCGATATCGGTCCATACATCGCCGGGATAGACCGGCTCGTCATCATAATACCGGTATTCCTTCCCGTGGGACACAATACTGGAGAACATCCGTCCCTGTTCATCCGTTCCGCGGGTCATGTGATTTTTCCGGTTCGATCCCCGGTCCAGCGGGACGCGGGTCAGATCAAACCGGTAGTCTTTTCCGCGGGCATACAGCAGGATCACATCGTGTTTCCGGGAAAAATATTTCTTCGCGCGGCCGCCGCTTTCATAGCTCCAGATGATTTCATTCAAAAACCGGGTCTTTCCGAAAACCTTGTCGCACATGATCCTTGCCTGCGCGGCCATCCGCCAGTCCAGATGCAGATAAAACACGCCGGTTTCCGACAGCAGCTCATGAGCAACGCCGACGATCCGGCGAAGCAGACGCAGATAGCTCTTTTCATCCGTGTACCGGTCCTCGTAAGCGGTCAGCGTCACGGACGGCGATCCTTCGCGCCATCCCTTCTCGCCGTACGGTCTGCGGCGGCGGAAGCGCTCTCCGGTCATGAAAGGAGGATCTGTATAGACGCACTGAACTTTCCCCTTCAGCGCCTTCAGTTCTTCCGGAAGATTCAACACATTGCCGCACAGCAGCAGATTCTCCCCATTGCCGAAGATCTCACGGTTCGAAGTGGTCTGTTCAAACATATCCGTCCCCTCCCAGCTGTTTTCTGACCGTTTCCCATTCCTCCTGGATCTCTGTCAGTTTCTCCAGAAACAGGCGCTGTGTTTTCGAGCGTGAAAGGCATTCCCCCACGCGGACAACCGCTTCGGTAAAATCCGGATCCATTGCGGATCTCCCCTGGCGTGCCAGCGGACAGACCGCTTTCGCCCGCAGATCCGTCACTGCACGGATCCCGCCGTTTCGAAGCACAGGCAGCAACGGAAAGATCCGGCAGGACAGCGGACGGTCCTCCCGGTCGCAGGTCCCCGGGCAGATCACCAGCCGTCCCGTCTCCGACGGGATCACGCGCCAGCCCGCTCTGCCTTCATACCTTTCTTCTTCGCCTGGGAACAGAAGCATTCCTGTTTCCTCCCCCTCCATGGATGAGCAGCAGGCCGCCCCGCAGACCCGGCCGCAATCCGTCTTCAGCGGCGTAACATCCCGCAGCATCTCCCGGGCTTCTGTCAGCGCATTGTCCATGGCGTGTCTCCTTTTTTCCGTTGTCAGATTTCACGGTCCGACCGTGTTCACTGCGCGGAAGGGACCGGTCCCCTCAGCTTTTTCCGGGCCACCGTCATATAGGTCAGGAAATGGATCCCGGCCGTCAGCGCCCAGGAGATCGGATAGGACATATACAGGATCTGCAGGGACGGTCCTGCCCGGAACACCGTCAGAATCCAGACGATCCGGAACAGACAGGCTCCGGTCAGTGAAACGATCATCGGCATGATGGAATAGCCGATCCCGCGGAGCTGTCCTACCATCACATCCATCATCCCGCACAGAAAATATGTCGGGAGAATGATCCCCATCCGGATAAGCCCGTACCGGATGACCTCCGGATCGGAATTATACAGACTCATCAGCGGTCTCCCGAACAGCAGGACCAGCAGACCGAGTCCCAGCCCGACGGAAAATACGAGTCCCTGACAGCAAGCCAGCGTTTTCCGGACGCGGTCATGCTTTCCGGCGCCGTAATTCTGGCTGGCAAAGGTCATATCCGCCTGATAGAGCGCGTTCATAGCCGTATAAACGAATCCCTCAATATTGCTGGCTACCCCGTTCCCGGCAACGATCAGCGAAGACCCGAAGGAATTCACCGAAGACTGGATCAGGACATTGGAAATCGAAAACAGACTTCCCTGAAGTCCCGCAGGCAGACCGACGCGCGCGATTTCCCCGAGGCTTCGGCTGTCTATCCGGCATTCGCTGATCTTCAACCGGATCGAAGTGTGCGACCGGATCAGACAAGCCAGTACCAGTACCATGCTGATGACCTGACTTGCCACCGTGGCGATGGCGACACCCGCCACATCCATGTGAAAACAGATCACCAGGATTAGATTCAATACTACATTCACCAGACCGGAAACAGTCAGATAATACAGGGGACGTTTCGTATCTCCGACGGCCCGGAGCGTCGCCGCGCCAAAATTGTACAGCATGTTCGCGGGCATCCCGAGAAAGTAGATCCGGACGTAAAGGCTGGCTCCGTCGATCACATCCGCCGGAGAATCCATCATCTCCAGAAGCGGACGCGCCAGAATGAATCCAAAGATCCCCACCCCGATTCCCATGAAGAGTGCCAGCGTCATCGCCGTATGTTCCGCCTTGCGCATCCTTTCCGTATCGCCGGCACCGAAGCTGTGCGATATGACAACGCCCGCGCCCACGCTCAGGCCCATGAACACGTTCACCAGCAGATTGATCAGCGAACCGGTGGAAGAAACCGCAGCCAGCGCCTCATGGCCGGCAAAATTGCCGACCACGATCACATCCGCGGCATTGTACAGCAGCTGAAGAATTCCGGTCAGAACAAGCGGAACCGTATACCGGGTGATCTTCGGCAGAAGCGGTCCTTCCGTCATCAGGATCTCATGGGATTTCGCGGAACCTTCTCTTTTTTTCAGGAACATGATCAATGCCTCCGGAAGGCTTCCGCGTAAGGATCTGAAAGCCGTCATCCCGGGGGGAAGTCCGTTCGAAGGGCCGGATGAGGCAAAAAGGATTACGTTCTACTGTACAGCGTTCCTTGTCAGCGTGATCAGAGTGATCTCCGGCGGGTTATAGACCCGGCCGGGTTGTTTCTCATAATGCGGATCGGAGCCCAGTCCGGGGCTGATATGCTGCGGGATCCCGCCCGGATAGCTGAGGCCGCGGACTTCCCGGTCCCCGGGGAACCATCCAAGCTCAGGCACATAGATCGCACCGATCCCCGGGATCCGCCACTGGCCGCCATTGTAGTGGCCGGCCAGGATCAGGCTCGCGTACCGGAGAGAGAAATAATCTTCCTTTCCGGACCAGGATACAAGCTCCCGGACATAGTCTTCGGTCAGCGGCGTATGAGTCACAACAATCTGAATATCCTCAGCCTTGAATTCTTTCCGCGCCTGGCGGACCGCATCGATCCGTTCTTCTTCATATTCCAGAACACGCATCCGCGCCGCGTCATCCGCGTTCAGATCCGTCGCCCGGTCACGAAGTGCCTTCAGCTGTTCGCTGTACACGGCGTCCATGGCGTCCAGATCAAGTGAATACAGGTCCTCGGGCACAAAGCGGATGGTTCCCTTTCCGCGGGTCTCGCTCATCGGCCTGTCCAGAATGGTCACTCCGGCATTCTGCAGGGTTACAGCCCAGTCCGTATAGACTGACAGACTCCCGTGTGCCGAAGCGTCCACAACGCTGCCTTCCGCATCGCCGGGAACAAAGTATTTCGGTGTTTCAGACGGCATCAGGGCAATCAGATCCAGCAGCGGCCGGATGTCTCCGTCATCCCCCAGCATATCCCCCGTCATGATGACGCAGGAATAACGCCGTTTCGCCAACTCGTTGGCGATCGCCTTCTGCCCTTCGCCGAACTCGGCGCCGTGAAGATCACTGATATGTAAGATAGAATACTCTTCCAGATCCCCGGGCAGGTTCAGAACCGTCAGCCACTGATCCCGGATCCGGATCTGGCGGGACACGATCGCGTTGGTGATCGTAAAGGCCATCGCAATCAGAATCAGAACGATCACCGTATTGCGAAGGAAATGATGCGCCCTGCGGCTTTTTTTCGTGTCCGGGATAAAGATATATTTATTTTGCTCCCGTTTCACCGCGCGTCACCTTCCTTCCTCTTTCCAGTATACACGATATTTGCCGGAACCGATATACCGTAAATCAAAACAATACAGAAAAACCTGTCACACAGGTGACAGGCTTTATTGGAATCCGGCGGCGACCTACTCTCCCGGGCCGTTACCAGCCAAGTACCATCGGCACTGAAGGGCTTAACTTCTGTGTTCGGTATGGGAACAGGTGGGACCCCTTCGTCATAACCACCGGAAATGGTGATCTTTATTCACTTCCCGCACCCTGACAACCGCACAGCAAAGATTTCTTGATTCAGGACTGACCTGTTCTTCAATTGATCTCTTCGATCTCGCGTTAAATCAAGCCCTCGACCTATTAGTATCATCAAGCTGCATACATTACTGTACTTCCACCGATGACCTATCTACCCGGTAGTCTTCCGGGGGTCTTACTTGCTTGCGCAATGGGAGTCTTTTTCTTGAGGTGGGCTTCACGCTTAGATGCCTTCAGCGTTTATCCCATCCGCATTTCGCTTCCCTGCTGTGCCGTTGGCACGACAACAGTTGCACCAGTGATGCGTCCATTCCGGTCCTCTCGTACTAGGAACAGCTCCTCTCATGACTCCTACGCCCACGATGGATAGGGACCGAACTGTCTCACGACGTTCTGAACCCAGCTCGCGTGCCGCTTTAATTGGCGAACAGCCAAACCCTTGGGACCTGCTTCAGCCCCAGGATGCGACGAGCCGACATCGAGGTGCCAAACCTCCCCGTCGATGTGGACTCTTGGGGGAGATCAGCCTGTTATCCCCGAGGTAGCTTTTATCCGTTAAGCGACGGCTTTTCCACTCAATACCGCCGGATCACTAAGCCCGACTTTCGTCTCTGCTCGAATTGTCACTCTCGCAGTCAGGCACCCTTCTGCCTTTGCACTCTTCGAATGGTTTCCATCCATTCTGAGGGTACCTTTGGGCGCCTCCGTTACTCTTTCGGAGGCGACCGCCCCAGTCAAACTGTCCACCTGACACTGTCCATTATCTGGTTTCACAGATCCATGTTAGGGTTCCAGTAACAAAAGGGTGGTATCCCAAGGTTGACTCCACAAAGACTGACGTCCTTGCTTCCCAGTCTCCCACCTATCCTGTACATCCGTTACCGAAATCCAATATCAGGCTGCAGTAAAGCTCTACGGGGTCTTTCCGTCCAGTCGCGGGTAATGGGCATCTTCACCCATACTTCAATTTCACCGGGCCCCCTGTTGAGACAGCTCACAAGTCGTTACACCATTCGTGCGGGTCGGAACTTACCCGACAAGGAATTTCGCTACCTT
>CALCUD010000019.1 GCA_937906775.1 uncultured Clostridia bacterium | reverse complement strand
CTGTTTCCGTAAAGCATGTCGTAAACATATCCGACGATCGTATTCATTCCCGCGGCATTCAGATTGGTTCCGAACAGCGCGACCTCATCGCTGTAAGCCTTGAACGCGCCGATAAATCCGGTAATGATCAGATAAAACACGGTGGGAGAGATCATCGGCAGGGTGATCTTCCGGAAGATCCGCGCGCTTGAAGCGCCGTCAACCCGGGCAGCTTTGTAATAATCCGGATTCACGCTGGCCAGCGCGCTGGTAAGGATCAGGATCTTGAAAGGCATGACCACCCAGATCGTATAGAAACAGATCACAAACATCTTGGCCCAATAGGGGCCTTCGATGAAGTCGACCGTGCTCCCTCCGAAGCTTTTGATCAGAATGTTCATCAGACCGTCCGTGTAGGCCGTCGGTTTGAACAGGATCATGAACACCAGTCCGACTGCCAGCGTATTCGTGACATACGGCAGAAAATAGATCGTCTGAAAAGCATTCTGCAGCTTCCGGATGGAAGAGAGTCCGAGACTGATCAGCAGACTCAGCCCCGTGCTCAGCGGCACCGTGATGATCACGATCAGAAAGGTGTTCTTCAGCGCCTGGGAAAAATAAGGATCGCTGAGAACATACCGGAAGTTGTAGAGTCCGATTCCGTTATAACTCTGGCTGGCAAAATTATAGCTTTCCTCCACGGAATAAATGCAGACATCAACCAGCGGATAGATCATGAACACACCCAGGAACAAGATGGCCGGCAACAGATAAAGCCAGGCCTTCAGGTTGTTTTTCATACCCTTTCCTCGCTCTCCCTGTCAAATACGAACACCTTATAGGGTTTCAGGCTGAAATGCACTTTTTCGCTTGCGGTATTGACCTCTGTATCCGAAGGAATGATCGAACGGATATTCTTTCCGGTCATATCGGGGTGTGTGGACACAATGCTCACATCTCGGCCCATAACCTCCACCTGTTCAAGCCGGCAGGTAAGCGGTCCGTTCTCATCCGGAATAAAGCCTTCCGGCCGGATACCGACCCAGACTTCCCGGTCTTCTTTTCCGGGCATTGCCAGAACATTTTCATCGCCGATGTACAGCTGCTCTCCGCGAATCCTGCCGGCCAGGACATTAATGGGCGGCGTTCCCAGGAACTGAGCGACAAACAGATTCACAGGCCGGTCGTACACATCCTGCGGTCTGCCGATCTGATGCACTTTTCCCTCTTTCATGACGATGATCAGATCGCTGATGCTCATTGCCTCTTCCTGATCATGCGTCACGAAAACCGTTGTTACGCCCGTGTCCCGCTGGATCCTGCGAAGCTCTTCCCGGGTCTGCAGGCGCAAGCGGGCGTCCAGATTGCTCAGCGGTTCATCCAGCAGCAAAACGCGGGGAATTTTGACCAGCGCACGGGCAATGGCAACACGTTGCTGCTGTCCGCCGGAAAGTTCCTTCGGCTTCCGTTCCATCAGCCCGTCGATCTGAACCAGTTTTGCAACCTCATGCGCCTTTTCGATCATGGCATCCCGGCTCAGGCGCTGTTTCCCTTTAACATTCTGAAGCGGGAAAATGATATTATCCTGCACCGTCAGATGCGGATACAGGGCATAGTTCTGGAAAACAAGGCCGACGCCCCGTTCCTCCGGCGGCAGTTCCGTCACATCTTCTTCTCCGAAAAGGATCCTTCCTTCGGTCGGGGTCTCCAGTCCGCTGATCAGGTTGAGCGTTGTACTTTTCCCGCATCCGCTGGGTCCCAGCAGCCCGACGAGTTGTCCGTCCGGAATCTCAAAATTGAAATTGTTTACCGCGATAACATCCTGCCCTTTTTTGTCCCGGGCCGGGAACCGTTTCGTCAGGTTCTCCAGCATTACTTTCATCTCAGTTATCCCTCCCGTTGACGCGTTGAACCAGCCAGATCCTTTCTTGCGCAAGCCCTGGCAATCAGCTATACTGCCAGTGTCATACTATCACAATCCGGGACTCAATACAATGTTGGACGGTGAGGAAAGGTGAAAGAAAAGCAAACGGCGGCATCACCGCTGATGACGGCTGCGGCCTGTGTCTGGCTGGGCCTTTTTCCCCTGCTTTCAGGCTTCACCTATGAGACGATCACACGTGATAAATGGAATCTGATGCTGCTTCTGACCGGTCTGACCGTACTGCTGCGATCGGCGGACGCTGTCCGTTCCCGGTCCCGCGGCTGCGCATATCCGTTTCGTCTTTCTCTTTCTTCGGTTACAACTGTATTGCTGCTCATGTGGCTTGTCTGTACCACCCTGACCGGCGGCAGACCTGCCCGCGAACAGTGGATCGGCTGCTCCTCCCGGCGGGAAGGATTGCTGACCCGGCTCTGCTATCTGACACTTTTTTTCTGTTTCCAAGGGTCACGTATCGACCTCAGCCGGGTGCTTCATGCCGTCACGGCAGGAGTAACCGTGTTCGGGATCATTGCTCTTATCCAGCGCGGAGGCGGAAATCCTCTGGGATTGTATCCGCAGGGAAAGAGTTACGCCACAAGTCATGAATTTCAGGGAACCGTCGGAAATATCGATATGTGCAGCGGGTATTTGACGCTTGTTGCAGCGCTGTCCCTGACTTCGCTGTTTCGGAAAGAAACTACCCGGACGGATCGGATCTTTTGCGGGATCGGCGCCCTCTGGAGCCTGACGCTGATCCTTATGACAGGCGTCCGGTCCGGATGGATCGCTCTCGGCGTTCTGGCGCTGTTCCTGGGTTTTGCCCGTATTCCCCGCCGTCTTCGTCTTCCGGCGTTTGGGGCGTTGCTGCTGTCTGTTTTCGTACTCGTCTGGTTCTGGCCCGGACAAAGCGGCAGCATCTGGGAATTGCACGAAATATTGCACGGGCGTTTGCAGCTCTCGTTCGGCGGCAACCGGATCGCCGTGTGGCTGAACAGTCTCCGCCTTTTCCGCGAAAGTCCGCTGACAGGCGGCGGCTGTGATTCTTTCATGCCAAGATTCAATGAATTCCTGAATGTGAACGGGATCGAGCTTCCGGCCTCGCAGGGCGGTCTCGCGCTTCCCCGTTTTTTCGACAACCCGCACAATGAATATCTTGCTTTGCTGACCAATAACGGTCTGCCCGCGTTGCTGCTGTATCTTCTGTTATTGATCGCCGTTGTTTATCCGGTCGTCCGCAGCGCCTTTGCCGGAAACGGAATCCCGCAGGCTCCTGCCATGGCGGTTCTGTGCTACGCTGTTCAGGCATTTTTCTCATTTTCCGTCTGTATCGTGACCCCTATGTTCTGGGTACTGTGCGGACTGGCGGATAATAGTCTGTCCCGCCGTTTTCCGGAACATGTTTCATCCGGTCTGCAGCGGGACAGGGATTTATATAAAGAAGAAAGATCCGATCCCCCTTCGTTGTGAATTCATCATAAAGGCGGTCGGTAATGAAGAGATGCCCGTTGTGTGAAGAAAATCTGAAAAAAACGTTATCTCTTTCTGAAGCTGTCGGCCACCGTGGTAACCGCGCCGAGGATCAGGCTGAGATAATAGGTGAAAAAACGCCACAGAAGCAACGTCACAAACAGATAATCATCCGGAAAAAGTCTGGACAGATACAGGCTGAAAACGCCTTCCTGCGCCCCGGACGCTCCGGGCAGCGGCGTATAACTCGCGCTGATATAGATCATGATCCCCAGCGCCGTCATCGCGCCCCAGCCCGCGCCCGGGATCCCGAACTCGCGATACAGGAACCAGATTACAAGCATCAGTACCAGCAGCTGCGTCCCGCCGATCAACAGCTGAACCGCAAGATCCCTGGGATGTTTCCGAAGCAGAGCAATGCTTTCGTGAAAATTATCCACCGTATCTTCCCAACGGATCTTTGCCCCTTCGGGATCCTTGCAGATATGCAGTTTGGTACCGATTTTGATACACCCCATCACAATGGCGTGAACGATCCTGCGGTTCACCGCCACAAGCAGCAGCAAAATGACGACTACCGCGTTGTAGGCGTAACCCAGGATCAGGATCCACATGCTGCCGCCGACATTCTCCCGGATAAAATCCGGATAAATGATCCAGAAAGCAGTAGCAAGGACCTGAAGCATAAACTGAAAGCAAAACAGTTTGACAAGCAGGGATGAAGTCCCGAGCCCGATCGGGACAGCTTTCCTTTTCAGATAGTAAACCTGCATCGGCTGCCCGCCGCTCGCGCCCGGCGTGATATTGCAGTAATACTGGCCGACGACCGCCACAAAAAAAGCGTATCCCAACGAGATCCCGCAGTTCTGTCTGCGCAGAAAATACCATACCGCCAGCCCGTCCAAAAACAGATAGCCCAGATAAGCGGCTACGCAGAGAAACGCAGCCTTCAGGGGCAGACTTCCGACTG
The DNA here is from genome assembly GCA_937906775.1 of uncultured Clostridia bacterium. Classification (GTDB taxonomy): domain Bacteria; phylum Bacillota; class Clostridia; order Christensenellales; family Aristaeellaceae; genus Aristaeella. The sequence continues at coordinate 37,692 of CALCUD010000019.1, read as the reverse complement.
CGGCAACGGTTTTTCCGAAATCCTTACCGTTAAATCCGACAATAAGGACAATAGCCAGCGTGCCGAAAATCAAAAGAAAATTCAGCAGGCGTTTTGTTCCGGCTTTCATCCGGTTTCCTCACTTTCCGTTCAGGGCATTGAAAAAGGTTTTGCATTCGGAGAATAAAGCAGACTCTTCGTCTCGCTTCCGGCAATACCGTCCGCGTCCAGCCCGTTTGCGCGCTGAAATGCGCTGACAGCGTCCCGTGTCCCGGTTCCGAACTGTCCGTCAATATCGCCGGAATAGTATCCGAGGGTATACAGACGGCTTTGCAGATCTTTGACTTCCTGTCCTGCGGATCCTGTCCGGAGTACAGGCTCCGGCGTTGGCGCATCCGGATCCGGCGTTACAAGCATCACAGAATCCGGCCAGACCGGCAGGGGTGTCGGGGTCAGACTCATTTCCCGTTTCGTTTCAGCGATCAGTGGACCGGTCTGTGCGATCAGAAACCCCAATCCTGTCAGCAAAGCCGCCAGAAGCAGGATCGCCAGCGCTGTCATCCACGATTTCATGGGGTTCCGGTTCGGATCATTCATCAGTTCATTCCTTTATCAGTCACTTGGGTCGCAACTGTGTTCCACCCGGTCATTCTGTGCGAAACATTCTGATTATACTCATCTTTTGGCGGGAACACAACCCCACCCGGGTCAAACTGCCACTTGTCAGTTCCGGAAGAGTGTTGTATATTGGATTCTGATATCGGGACGCCGTTTCCGGATCCCCTGTTTTCCGGTTCGGTTCTGATTCCTCATCACTTTTGTAGGAGTGATCGTTTTGAAGAAATTCCTGTCTGCGGTTCTTGTCTTCCTGCTGACGTTCTGCCTTGTTCTCCCCTCCCTGGCCGGGGCCCCTTTCCGCGGCTGGAATAAAACGGACAAATACCAGTACGTATCTTTCGGCACCTATCCCCAGGCTACGGTGGATCATATTGAAAACGAGGGCACCAAGCAGGAAACGAAAGTGTACGCGGAAGACGATCCCGTTGTCTGGATGGTTCTGGATACTTTTGAAGACGAGGATATCGCCTATCTGCTGGCCAGATATGTAATGGATGCTCACAGGATTGCCGAAGGGCCTGACAGCCACCATTCCGAACTGGTCCTTGATCTGTACGACAGTCTTCTCTATCAGTACATGAACGAAGAAATGCTCCCGAGAATGTTCACGGAATCAGAGCAATCCGTTCTGGACGATTCCATGCCCAAACTGTTTCTCCCCCCCAATACGGACTTTATCGGCGTCTACGGCTGGCCGAAAAATATTCACGAAGGATATTCGGAAGGCCGGATGTGCGATTGCACGCCCTATGCGCAGTCGCTCGGCGTTTATCGCGGTCCCAACGCAGGAAAATACGGCGCGACTTTTTGGGTCCACCGTCTGAACAAGATCACAACGGGCGTCAATCAGAAATGTCAGATCGTCGGTTTTGACGGTCATCTCAGCTGGGCCGGAACCACGCGTGACAACGTCGGGATCCGTCCGGCCATCCGGGTCCGTATGAGCAAGGTAACTTTCTCGGGCGGTTCCGGGACCAAAGACGATCCCTATATCCTGTCTGTTCTGTCGGACGGCGGTTCAGACTGAAACGCATAAAAAAAGCGGCATCTCTGTGATCAGATCATATAGATGCCGCCTTTTTCAATCAAACAAACCGGATAATTCCTGCATTTCCTTCACCGTATCGATATCCAGAAGTTCCGCCCCGGTTTCCGCCTCCACCGTCAGCACGGCATATTTTCCGCTCCGGATCACCTGACGTCCGCCGGTATCTCCCGTCAGGGATTCCAGTTCTGAAAATGCTCCCGACGGGAAAAGCACAGGACTTCCGGATGTTCCTGCCCAGGCGAGCCGTATGATGGCTCCCGGATGGCTTTCACCGGCCTGCAGGATCCTGCGGATACTCTGCGGCCGGATCAGCGGTTGGTCTCCGTTGACAAACAGGCAGGCGTCCGTTTCCCTCATGGAGCGGAGTCCTTCCCGGATACTGTCGGACACAGGTCCTCCGGAATATCGGACCGTTTTCACTCCGATCCGTGCGCAAAGGATCTCTGTTTCCTCACTGCTGACGACGGCAATCACCTGTCCGAAACATTCCGTCGGAATGTTTCGGACGGTCCGTTCCAGTAAAGGGACTCCCGCCGCCGGCGCAGTCATTTTGTTTCCGCCGAATCTTTCGCCCCGGCCTGCCGCAAGGATCACACAGCCAGTTTTCACGCACACCCTCCCCTTTACTTTCTTCACTATATCACGAACCGTTTGCTTTTCAACCTGTTCTTGTCAATTTGTTCCTGCCGGAGTATACTCCGGGCATAGCAGAAAAGGAGAATCATCCATGCTTACACGGCTGAAAAATGTTGATACCGTCGTGACGTGCAACCGGGAGGATCATGTTCTTCGCCATACGGACGTATGGTTTCGGGACAGCCGGATCGTGAAAATCGGCCGGTTGCCGGAACAGCCCGATGAAACGGTCGACGCCTCGGAGTATTTCATGTATCCCGGGCTCATCAACACACATCATCATCTGTACCAGTACTTCACGCGAAGCCTGCCGCAGGTCCAGGGGCTGGAACTTTTCCCCTGGCTGAAAGCACTGTATGAAATCTGGAAGAATCTGAATGAGGAAACCGTATATCTGTCCTCCACAGCCGGAATGGCTGAGCTCCTCAAATACGGATGTACGACCGTGTTCGACCATCACTATGTCTTTCCCGACGGTTCCGGCGATCTGATTTCAAGTCAGATGGCAGCGGCCGAAAAACTCGGGATCCGTTTTTTCGCCTCCCGCGGAAGCATGGATCTTTCCGTCAAGGACGGCGGTCTTCCGCCGGACAGCGTGGTTCAGTCTGTGGATGAGATCCTGAAGGACTCGGAGCGGTTGCTGAAACTGTATCATCTGGATACGCACGACGGCATGCGCGACCTCGCCCTGGCTCCCTGTTCCCCGTTCTCCGTTTCAGGGGATCTTCTGCGGGAAAGCGCAATACTGGCCCGACAGTACGGAGCGCGCCTGCACACGCATGTCGGCGAGACCATGGACGAAGAAAACTACACCGTTTCCCGTTTCGGCTGCCGGCCGGTCGCCTATATGGAATCCGTAGGCTGGCTCGGAGAAGATGTCTGGTATGCCCACGGCATTCATATGAACGACGCGGAACTCAGGCTTCTCAGTCAAACCGGCACCGGGATCGCCCACTGCCCGAATTCCAATATGAAGCTTCATTCCGGCGTCTGCCGCGTTCCGGATATTCTGGCGCTAGGCGGCCGGATCGGTCTCGCGGTTGACGGTTCCGCCAGCAATGACGGAAGCAATATGCTGGACGAGATCAGATCGGCATACCTGCTGCACCGTCTGACCTGGGGAGATCGGGCGCCCTCCGCCTATGAGTGTCTGAAGCTTGCGACCGTCGGAAGCGCCTCGCTGCTCGGACGGGAAAAGGATCTGGGTCAGATTGCCGAGGGATTCCGCGCAGATTGTTTCCTGATCCGCAAAAACCGGCCCGAACTGCTCTGCGCAGAGATGGATCCGCAATCCCTTTTCGGCGCGGTCGGTTATCATCTGCCCTGCGATCTTGTCTATGTAAACGGGATCCTTCGCGTGAAAGACGGCCGTGTAGCCGATCTGGATGAGGACAGTCTGTTCTCATCCGGAAAAGCCGAGATCGCAAGACTGCTGAAATCCTGATGCCGGTCATTTTTCCCAATTATCAGAAAAACTTGATCTTCCGGGGATTGCGTTTTTCTGTTTTTTTGTTATAATCGGTTTAGCACGTGACACATGTCACAAAAAAATAAACAAAGGAGCTATCTGTATGAAAAAGATCCTGTCCGTCGTACTGGCGCTCGCTATGCTGCTGTCTCTGGCGTCTTTCGCCTCCGCCGCAGACTATTCCGGCGTCACCATCCGTGTTTATTCCAATACCAATGACGAATCCGAAGTAGCCTGGCTGAAAGAAGAAGCCGCCAAAGCCGGTTTCACCATCAGCATTGACGACAACACGGTCCTGTCCGGCGACGCCGCCGTTATTCAGGCCGCCAACGAAAACAAAGACGGCGACGTTCTTTTCGGTCTGAATGAAACCAGATGGAGTCAGGTTCTGAACGGTTCCTACGAAAACCTGTCTCTGGTCGACTGGACTCCCACCTGGGCGGATCAGGTCGGCACTTTCTTCTATGAAGGCAAAGCCTACGGCGTAACCATTCAGGATATCCTGATGCTCTACCGTACCGATGAGCTGGGCACCAACGGCGAAAAGCTGCATTTCACCCACTGGTCCGAAATGGCCGACGCGGGTTATGTGTACTACCGTCAGGGCAAGGTCGGCGGAACGACCAATGGCAACATCAACAACTGCATGCTGTTCCCCTACGCCGATCCGGAATCTCCCGCCGGCGGCATCTCCGTTGACGGTTGGAAGGCTCTCTGGAAGTACTGCGCGGGCGGTATCTTCACCGGCGACAGCTACGGCTTTGATCCCCTGAATCAGGGCAAAGTACAGCTCTCCACCTATTATTCCAGTTCCCTGTACGGCAATGTCGACGTTGCCGATTCCTCCAGCGAGACTCCCCTGACCTATGATGAAGCCAACAACGCTCCCGGCAACTGGGCGCTGGTTGACATTGACGACGGAAGTTACTTCATCGCGGAATACATCGGCGTGCTCGATCGCGCCGGCCGTACCGAAGAAGAAACCGAAGCCTGCAAGGCCTTCTGCGAGTGGTTCGGTTCCACCGAGACTCAGATTGGCTGGGCAAATCAGTTCGACCGTTATCCCTGCAACAAGGCCGCCGCTGAAGGCAGCGACATGGACGATTACGCCGGCATCTACGCGCTGAAGAATCTGGCGCAGGAGAATGTCCCCGGCACCGAACAGAAGTACTATCAGTATGTGGCCGAACACAATGCCGAGTGGACCAACATCATGACCAACCTGGGATTCTACTGGGCTGACATGAGCGCCCCCAATCCCGAACCCGAATGGGATACACTGGATTGGTCCGTGCTGACCCAGACGGCTGAATAATCTCCGGTTATTCGGGAACGCACGCCTGCAGCGTGCGTTCCCTTTTTTTGAAAGGTGGCATGAATCATGAACGATACTATGATCCGATTGAATGATATCGTCGTCCGGTTCGGGGATTTTGAAGCGCTTCACAAAATCAACGTGGACGTACAGAAAGGCGAATTCTTCACTTTTCTCGGCCCGTCCGGCTGCGGAAAAACCACAACACTCAGAACGATCACCGGGTTTATTGATCCTGTGAACGGAACAGTAGAGATGGACGGACGGGACATCACCCGTGTCCCGATCGAAAAGCGGGAGATCGGCATCGTATTTCAGAGCTACGCCCTGTTCCCGACGATGACGGTTTATGATAACATCGCCTTCGGTCTGAAGATCCGCCACCTGAGCAAAAAGCAAATCGATGAAAAAGTCCGGACTATCGCAAAGAAAGTGGATCTGACCGATGAACAGCTGGAAAAAGCAGTCTCCCAGCTGAGCGGCGGACAGCAGCAGCGCGTTGCCATTGCCCGGGCTCTGGTTACGGAACCGGCGATCATCTGCCTTGATGAACCGCTGAGCAATCTGGATGCGAAACTTCGCGTCCAGCTCCGTACCGAGCTGAAAAAAATGCAGAAGGATTTCGGCATCACCAGTATCTATGTCACCCACGATCAGGAGGAAGCGCTGACGCTGAGTGACCGGATCGCCGTATTCAACAAAGGTTTCATCGAGCAGATCGGAACTCCGAATGAAGTGTACAATCATTCGGCCACCGAATTCGTCTGCAACTTCATCGGGGACATCAACCGTCTCTCTTCCGAAGTAGTCGAAAAGCTGATCGAAACCGGTGCGTCCCTCAGGCCCGAAGATCACCACTACATCCGTCTGGAACGCGTCCACGTCAACGATGACGCCCGCCCCGGTATCCTGCAGCTGGAGGGCAGCGTGGAAAGCACCGAATATTACGGTCTCTATATCAAGTACTATATCAATGTCGGTTCACAGATCCTGAAGGTTATCGAGCGGAACGACGGTGTAAAAATCTATGATCCCGGCACATCCGTCACCGTGCTGATCGATCCCGCGGATCTGATGAGCTACGCGCCTTCCGAAGAGGAGGCCGAAGTATGACAGTGAGGATCCGCCGGCCGAAGACTTTTAACGCCAGTTGGGCCATCCAGCTGGTCGGTCTTCTGCTGTTTATCTATTTCTTTCTGGGGTTTATGCTGCTCCCCTGTCTGAACACGCTCACAAGCGTCTTCACCGCGGTCGACGGCGACCCTCTGGCTGTTCTGCGTTTTTTCTTCGCGGGCAGCATGGGCAAAAACGTTCTGAATTCTCTGAAGCTTGCCGTCTGTCTGGTCATTACAGTCAACGTGGTCGGTATCACGCTCGTCCTGATGACGGAATACTTTGATATCAAAGGTGCAAAAGTACTCCGTCTGGGATATATGACCACGATGATCTACAGCGGCGTCGCGCTGGTCACCGGTTACCTTTTCCTCTATGATGATGACGGGATCATCACATCGCTTTTGGCGAACGCATTCCCGGGATTGAATCCGTCCTGGTTCAGCGGTTTCGGAGCGGTGCTGTTCACAATGACCTTCGCCTGCACCAGCAATCATATGCTCTTCCTTCGCAATGCGATCCGGGGTATTGACTACAATACGGTGGAAGCCGCCAGAAACATGGGAGCCGGTCCTGTCAAAGTTCTGTTCAAGGTCGTCTTCCCGACGTTGATCCCGACGCTCTTCAGCCTCACGGTCATGACTTTCATCACAGGATTGTGCGCCATGTCCGCACCGACGCTCATCGGCTATGACGCCATCAATCCGGAGATTGTCCGTCTGGCGGGTTCCTCTGTTGCCGACGAGGCATTTCCGCAGGCCCGGGCAGCTCTTCTGAGCATCATTCTGGCATTGTTTACGATCATACTGCTCGCCATCCTGACTCACTACGAGCGGAAAGGTCACTATCTTTCCGTCAGTAAAACCAAAGCCAAGCTCGTCAAGCAGAAGATCACCAATCCCGCAGGCAACATTGCCGCACATATCGTGTCCTACGCGCTCTTTATTATCTACATGATGCCCGTAGCGCTGATCGTCATCTTCTCTTTCCAGACCTATGGCGCCATCAAGATGAAAAAGATTGATTTCGGCAACTGGACCTTTTTGAATTACTTCGGAACCTACAACTGGGAATATACGGTCAGAGGCAAAACAAAAACGACCGTCGACGCAGTCTCCGGCCTGTTTTCCAACAGCAAATCCCTGACCGGCATTTTCAACAGTTTTACCCTGTCCCTGATTGCAGCCGCTCTTGCCTGCATCATTGTTGTCGCCGCCTGCAGTTATATCTTCAAGCACAAAAAAACAGGCACCGTGCTGGAATATGCTCTGCTGTTCCCGTGGCTGCTGCCGACGATCCTGATCTGTTACAGTCTCCGGACCTATTTCAACAACCCGGATATCTTCTATGTCGGTTTCCAGAATCTCTATCAGGGCGACAATGCAAAGCTGCTGATCATCATCGCGTACACCATTGTCAAGCTGCCGTTCTCCCTGCGCATGATCAAAGCTTCGTTCTATTCGATCGATGAGGAACTGGAGGACGCCGCCAAGAATCTCGGCGCCGGACCGCTCCGGACCTTCACCCGGGTGAAACTTCCCATCATTCTGCCGAGCGTGCTGGCCGTATTCGCGCTGTGTTTCAACGAACTCTTTTCCGAGTACGATATGGGAGCGACTTTTCACGCCCCTGCCGCGACCACTTACGCCATGGTCATCAAAAGCATGACGGAGACAGACACACGCGCCTATTACAATCTGAACGCGCTTGGCCGTCAATGCGCTTCGACCGTATTCATCATGGCCGTCAGCGGACTGATCCTGTATCTGGTCTACGGGATCGGTTCCCGGGATCTGGGTGAACGGCTCACGATCCGTGACAGGCGCAGAAAACGCTGGGAACGGTTTTTCCGCCGTTCATCAGTAAAGGAATAAGCGCTGACCTGATCCGAAGGGCGCGTCCGGTTCGGACGCGCCCTTCTTTTATACCTCAACGGCTTCCCGGAACAGGTAATTTCCTTTCCCGGGGGTAACAATCCGGCAATCTTTCACAATCTCCTGCCCGGCCAGCCAGACATCCCGGACCCTCCCCCGCAGCCGGATCCCCTCATACGGCGTATAGTCCGATTTCTGACGCTGTTCCGCCGCGGTAACGGTCCATATCTCCGCAGGATCATAGATCACAAGATCCGCGTCGGCGCCGGCTCTGAGCACGCCCTTCCGGGGATAAAGGCCGAACTGTTTTGCCGGTTCGGTTGCCAGCATTCTGACCGCGCTTTCCCAGCTGAGTTGTCCCTCCGCGACAAATGTTCCAAGGATCAGATTCACCCGCTGTTCCACACCGGGCAGTCCGTTCGGGACGCGGGTAAAGTCATTTTCCCCTGCTTCCTTTTGTTTCAGCGTATAGCTGCAGTGATCCGTCGACAGCGTATCGATCTCCCCGTTCAGCATCGCCTGTACCAGCGCATCCCGATCCGTGCGGGAACGGATCGGCGGTGAACAGATGAACCGTCCGCTTTCAAACCCCAGCCGTTCAAAGACAGCGTCGTCCAGCAACAGATACTGGGGACACGTTTCGACCTTCACCTTCCTTCCGGCTTCGCGGAAACGCCGGACCTCTTCAAGCCCTGCCAGAGAAGACAGATGGACGATGTTGACCGTGCATCCGGTCAGTTGTGAAATCGTAAGCAGACGGTGAACGGCTTCCGCCTCCACCTCCGGCGGGCGTGACGCGGGATGTGAAGCAGGGCCGAAGCGTCCCGCCGCTTTTTCCCGCAGCTGCCCCTCCGCGACAAGATCGCCGTTTTCACAGTGGACGCCGGTAATCCCGCCGAGTTTTTTCAGTTCTGTCAGGATCTCATAGACTTCCGCATCCCGGACGCGCAGATTGTCATACGCCATATACAGCTTAAATGAAGAAATCCCGGCATCAAACATGTCCTGCAGTTCCGTGCGCGTATGTTCGTTCCAGTCCGTAACGGACATGTGGAACCCGTAGTTACAGCTGCAATGTCCGTCAGCCCTGCGGTGCCAGGCCTCCAGCGCGTCCTTCAGCGTTTTCCCCCGTTCCTGTGTGGCAAAGTCGATGATGCAGGTCGTCCCGCCGAGAACAGCCGCCTGCGTCCCGCTTTCAAAATCATCGGCGGTCACGGTCCCGGATCCTTCCATTTCAAAATGGGTGTGACCGTCTATCATTCCGGGCAAAACCATCTTTCCGGTACAGTCAACTTTCCGATCGTCATCCCCGGCCTGAATATTCTCCCCGATCCGGATGATCTTTCCCTCATCCGCTGCAAGATCGGCACGCAGAACGCCCTGTTCCGTTACCAGATTCCCGTTTTGAAAAATGATCACCGGAGACGCCTCCCCCTCTTCACTTTTTGCTTTTTTGTATTGTATCAAACCCGGTCCGGAAAGGCAAGTTTTTATCGCGCGTATCGCCTGATCCTCCTGTAAATACAAACGATTCGATTGACAGCGGTTTCCTGAACGCATATAATGTAGAAGAAGGAAAAAATGCATTTTTCAGGCCGACGGATTTCAATGGAAATTTCTGTCCGGCTCTTGAGTCATGACCATCCGATTCCGGGAGAGGAGAACCGAAAATGAGTGTAGGTCAATCTGTCCGGCGTGTGGACGCAGTCGCCAAAGTTACCGGGGAGGCAAAATACACCTCCGATCTGCTGCCCGCCAATACGCTGTACGCACGTCAGATCCATGCGACGGTCGCCAACGGCCGTGTCCTGAAGATCAACGGATCCGCAGCCGAAAAGGTGCCCGGTTTTGTCCGTCTGATCACGTGTTTTGATGTTCCTTCCTTTCTGTATCCCACGGCGGGACATCCCTGGTCCGTTGAGGAAAAGCATCAGGACATTGCCGACCGGCCTTTGCTGACATCCAGAGTCCGTCTCTGGGGCGACCCGGTCGCCGTGGTTATTGCTGAAACGCAGCTGGCAGCCGACAAAGCCGCACGGCTGGTCACCGTGGAATATGAAAGCTGGGATCCCGTTCTTGATCCGCGCGAAGCCATGGATCATCCGGAACATCCGCTTCACGACGCGTATCCGGACAATCTGATCGCTCACAGCGGGTATGCCCTGGGAGAAATGTCCTACGAGGAGGCAAAGAACTCCGAACTCGACGCGATCGAACTCATCCGCCGCTATGACACGCAGACGGTGCAGCATTGTCATCTGGAGCTGGCGCAATCGCTGGCATATATGGAGGGCGACCGGATCACCGTCGTTTCCTCCACCCAGATCCCGCATATCATCCGCCGGATCATCGGACAGGCGTTGAATATTCCGCTGGGCCGGGTCCGGGTCATCAAGCCCTATATCGGCGGCGGTTTCGGAAACAAGCAGGACGCGCTGACCGAGCCTCTTTCCGCATATCTGACGACGCAGGTCGGCGGCCGTCCGGTTTTGCTGGAGCTTTCCCGTGAGGAGACATTTACCACGACCCGCGTCCGCCACGCGATCTCATTTGACGTCAAGGCTCTCGTACGTAAAGACGGAACGCTGATCGCCCGTAAACTGAACGCCTATTCGGCGCAGGGCGCCTACGCGAGCCATGCGCATTCCATCTGCGCCAATTCCACAACCATGTTCAAACAGATCTACCGTGACGAAAAAGCACTGGAAGGCGACGGGTACACTGTATACACCAACATGCCGACCGGAGGCGCCATGCGGGGTTACGGTATCCCGCAGATTGATTTTGCCGTTGAATGTATGGCGGACGATCTGGCGCTTCAGCTGGGAATGGATCCGATCGAGTTCCGCCTGAAGAATTGCGTCCTTCCGGGATATCAGGATCCGCACACCGGAATTCCGATCCTCACATACGGATTGAAGGATTGCATTGAAAAGGGCCGGCAGGCTTTTGACTGGGACCGTAAACGCGCGGAGTATGCAAATCAGACCGGTCCCGTCCGTCGCGGCATCGGAATGTCGATTTTCCTCTACAAAACCGGCGTCTGGCCGATCTCGCTTGAGACAGCCGCAGCCCGGGCGACTTTGAATCAGGACGGCTCCGTAATGCTCCAGATGGGCGCGACGGAAATCGGTCAGGGCGCAGATACCGTCTTCAGTCAGATGCTGGCCGATGCGGTCGGCATCCGTGTGGAAAATGTCCACATCGTTTCAACGCAGGATACCGACATTTCCCCGTTTGATACCGGCGCGTATGCCTCCCGGCAGACCTACATCTCCGGCACAGCCGCCCGCGAGGTCGGGCTGAAACTCCGGGAACGGATCCTGGAATACGCCGCAGAGGTTCTCGGTCGCGACGCAGGTTCCCTGACGCTGGAGGATGATCAGATCAGGGATGCTGAAACCGGTAATCCTCTCCGGTCACTGGCTTCCCTCGCCGAAGAGGCGCAATACAGCCTGACGCATTCTGTTCATCTGACCGCCGAGTACAGTTATCACTGCGAGAAAAACACCATTTCCTCCGGTGCCTGTTTTGCCGAAGTTGAAGTGGATATTCCGATGTGCCGGGTGAAGATCCTGCGAATCATGAATATTCACGACAGCGGAAAGCTCATCAATCCCCGGCTTGCCGAAGCGCAGGTCCACGGAGGGATGAGCATGGGGATCGGATACGGCCTTTTCGAAGAGATGCTGTTCGGCAGGGACGGCCGTCCTCTGAATGACAACCTGCTGGATTACAAGCTTCCCACCGCGATGGACACACCGGAACTGGAGGCAGGATTCGTCGAGCTGGATGATCCTTCCGGTCCTTACGGAAACAAAGCGCTGGGCGAGCCGCCCGCGATCCCGCCGGCTCCGGCGATCCGCAATGCGGTTCTGAACGCAACGGGCGTGGCGATCGACCGGTTGCCGCTGAGTCCGCAACGGCTTTTTGAGCATTTTGCCCAGGCCGGACTGATCAGAGAGGAGGCGCAGAAAAATGTTTGATGTCGGTTCCGTTTATCCGGCCGCAGATATTGAAGATGCCATCCGTGCCCTGCATGAAAATGAAAACAGTATGATTGTTTCCGGCGGTACTGACGTATGGGTCGCAAACCGCGACGGAAAATATGCCGGATCGGACTTTGTTTCTATCCATGATATCGCGGAATTGAAAGGGATCCGGCTGGAAGAGGACGGTACGGTTGTCATCGGAGCCGGTACCTGTTTCACGGATATCACCGGTCATCCCGTTATTCAGAAATATATCCCCATCCTGGGCGAAGCGGTCGATCAGGTCGGTTCGCCGCAGATCCGCAATGTGGGAACCGTGGGAGGTAATATTTGTAACGGCGTTACTTCAGCAGACAGCGCCCCTTCCCTGTTTGCTCTGGAAGCACTGCTTCTTCTCCGCGGTCCGGAAGGCGGGCGGATCGTTCCGATCTCCGAATTCTACACGGGACCCGGAAAAACAGTCCGCGCCCGCGACGAAATTCTGTGTGAGATCCGGATCCCGAAAGAAAGTTATGCAGGAGTATCCGGCCAGTACATCAAATACGGCAAACGCAACGCCATGGAGATTTCCACGCTCGGCTGCGCGGTCACGGTGAAGCTTTCTCCCGACAAAAAGATCTTTGAGCGCGTCCGCATTGCCTACGGCGTTGCGGGGCCAACGCCCATGCGTTGCCCGGAAGCGGAAAAGTCCGCCGAATGTCAGCCTGTTTCGCATGATACCGTCGCCGGAATGGCGGATCGGGTCCTTGCTGCCGTAAACCCGCGAAGCAGCTGGCGCGCGTCCAGGGAATTCCGCCTGCATCTGACGCGCGTTCTGCTGGAGCGCGCTGCGGAACAGGCCGTCATCAGAGCCGGAGGTGAATTGCTGTGATCAGAACATTGAATATGACCGTCAACGGCCGAAAGGTTTCTTTGGGCATTGAAGAGGGCGAGCCTTTGCTCGAAGTCCTTCGGAACCGGCTCGGGCTTACCAGCGTCAAACGCGGCTGTGAAGTCGGCGAATGCGGTGCCTGCACCGTATTGATCGATGGCCGCGCCGTGGATACCTGCCTTTATCTGGCCCTGTGGGCGGAAGGAAAACACATTCTGACCGTTGAAGGTCTGAAAACCCATACAGGTGAACTGAGTCCCATCCAGCAGGCGTTTGTGGACGAAGCCGCCGTTCAGTGCGGCTTCTGCACGCCCGGTATCATCATGAGCGCGGTCGAGATCGTTGAGAGCGGAAAGAATTATTCCCGGGAAGAATTAAAAAAGCTGATTTCCGGTCATCTCTGCCGCTGTACCGGTTATGAAAACATCCTGAATGCGCTCGAGCGTGCTGTCCGCGAAGCCAGAGCTTCAAAGTTCGCTGACTGACGGGAGGGTTTGATATGCTGTTGATCGGAAACGGAAGGCTTATTACCCGCGATCCGGATGCTCCGTTTTTCAGGGACGGCGCCGTTCTCATTGACGACGACGGGATCATTTCTGCCGTCGGCGAAACAACGCTTCTCCGTGAAAAGCACCCCGAAGCCGAATGGCTCGATGCGGAAGGCAGGGTGATTATGCCCGGGCTGATTAACGCGCATAACCACATTTATTCCGCCTTTGCCCGCGGTCTGAGCGTTCGAGGATATCATCCGGCCGGATTTCTGGATGTGCTGGAAGGAATGTGGTGGACGCTTGACCGGAACCTGTCCCTGAAAGATACCCGTCTCAGCGCCGACGCTTTCCTGCTTGAGTGTATTGAAAACGGCGTCACCACCGTGATCGATCACCATGCGGGTTACGGTGCGGTCAGAGGAAGCCTGTTTGCCATTGCCGAAAGCGCTCAGTCGTTAGGAGTCCGCGCAAATCTCTGTTATGAGATCTCCGACCGCGACGGAAATGAAAAAGCGGACGAAGCTCTTCGTGAAAATGTGGAGTTTGCGGATTACGTCCTTTCCCGTCCGAAAGACGACATGCTGGGCGCGATGATGGGAATGCACGCGCAGTTCACCCTTTCCGATAAAACGCTGGAAAAATGCATGTCGGCAAAGCGTCCCGAAACCGGCGTCCATATTCACGTCGCGGAAGGAATTGAAGATGTTACCGCCTGTCTGAAGGAACACGGGAAGCGTCCCGTTTTCCGCCTGCACGACTTTGGTATCCTCGGTCCGAAATCCGTCTGCGGTCACTGTACCCATGTCAGCGAATCTGAAATGGATCTGCTGAAAGAAACGGAAACGGCGGTAGTCCACAATCCGGAAAGCAATATGGGCAACGCGATCGGCTGCCCGCCCGCGCTGCGGATGATGGAAAAAGGAATCCGGGTCTGTCTGGGAACAGACGGATATACCAACGATATGCTTGAAAGCTACAAAGTGGGCAATCTGTTGCATAAGCACAGTCTCTGCTCCCCGGGCGCTGCCTGGAATGAGATTCCTGAAATGCTGTTTATAAACAATCCGCTTCTGTGTTCCCGCTGGATGGAGCGTCCCGTTGGAATATTGAAGCCCGGCGCCCACGGTGATGTGATCGTTCTGGATTACCTTCCCCCGACGCCGATGGATGCCGGAAACATCAACAGCCACATTCTGTTCGGGATGTCCGGCCGCTGTGTCACAGATACCGTGATCGGCGGTAAGATCCTGATGCGGCGCCGTGAAATAACAAGAGCGGACAAGCAAAAAATCCTGAGCGACTGCCGGCAGAACGCAGCCGTTCTCTGGGCCCGAATCAACGCCTGAAGAGGGAGATGGTCAAATGTCTGAACGGATGAATCCCCTGTCATTCGCTGAACTGATGTCATCATTGCTCCGGGAATATCGTGAGCAGGGATCTGTTTTCGGCGTCCGCCAGCTGTACCGGGCTGACGGGCCTGAACTCCGGATCTTCGGGGAACGTCTGGAAACTCCTGTCGGTCCAGCGGCGGGGCCCCATACCCAGATGGCTCAGAACATTCTGGCCGCCTATGCCGCCGGCGCACGTTTCTTTGAAGTCAAAACCGTTCAGAAAACAGACGGCGAAGACATGGTGAAATGTATCCAGCGTCCCTGCATCTGTGCAGAAGACGAGGGGTACAACGTCGAATGGTCCACGGAGCTGACCGTTCCCCAGGCACTGGCGGAATATGTCAAAGCCTGGTTTGCGATGAAACTCATTTCAACGGAGTTCGGTTTCGGCGATCCCAACGGATTCATCATCAACATGAGCGTCGGATACGATTTGGAAGGCATCCGTTCCCCCAAAGTCGACGCGTATATCGAAGGAATGAAAGACGCGTCCGGCACCGCGGTTTGGCAGGAGTGCATGTCCTGGGCGCTGTCTCACACCGGACTGTTTGATAACGTTGATGAAGCCTATATCCGCGGGATTTCCCCCAAGGTCTGCAACTCCATCACCCTCTCGACGCTCCACGGATGCCCGCCGGAAGAGATCGAGCGGATCGCGTCCTATCTGATCCTTGAAAAGCATCTGAATACCTTTATCAAATGCAATCCCACCCTGCTCGGATACGGGTTTGCCCGTTCCATGCTTGACAGGATGGGTTATGACTATCTGGTCTTTGACCGGCATCACTTTGAAGCCGATCTGCAATATGAGGATGCTGTTCCGATGCTGAGGCGGCTCCTTGCTCTGGCCGGAGAAGAGGATCTGTCCTTCGGCGTCAAGCTGACCAACACATTCCCCGTTGAAATATCCCGCGGGGAACTGCCGGGCACGGAAATGTATATGTCCGGCCGCGCGCTGTATCCTTTGTCGCTCTCTCTTGCGGCAAAACTGGAGCAGGATTTTGACGGAAAACTTCGCGTCAGTTTTTCCGGCGGAGCGGATGCGTTCAATATCCGTGCTCTTGTCAAATGCGGAATCTGGCCTGTCACTGTAGCGACCACGTTGCTGAAACCCGGCGGCTACAATCGGATGCGTCAGATCGCTATCGCGTCCGGCATACCGGAAGAATGGTCCGGAGTCAATGTCAGCAGTCTTACCGGGCTTGCGGATAAGGTATCCGCGGATCCGCATTATATGAAACCGCTCAAGACCATACCGCGTCCCCGCGCGGCAGGGAAAGCCCCGCTGAAGGATTGCTTCCTCGCCGGCTGCCGGGAGGCGTGTCCGATCCGTCAGGATATTCCGGCCTATCTTGAACGCGTTGCGGAAGGCGACTGGCTCGGCGCCATGCAGATCATCTGCGAGCGGAACCCGCTCCCCCATATCACGGGACGGATCTGCACACATTTCTGTCAGACTGCCTGTACCCGCGTCTTCTATGAAGAATCCGTTCAGATCCGCGATATGAAATATCAGGCAGCAGTCAACGGATTCGAGGATTATCTCGCTTCCATACCTGTTTTCGAAAAATGCGGACCGAAGATCGCTGTCATCGGCGGAGGGCCGGCAGGCGTGTCCGCAGCTTTCTTTGCGGCAAGAAAAGGCGCCCGCGTCACGCTGTTTGAAAAGAGCGGAAGTCTCGGCGGCGTGGTCCGGCATGTCATCCCGGCCTTCCGGATCCCGGACAGTGATATCGATCAGGATATCCGTTTGCTTGAAAAGGCAGGCGTCACCATCCATCTGAACACTGAGATCATTTCAGAGGCTGATGTGGAAGACTTTGATCACGTTCTGCTTGCCGTCGGCGCTGAAAAGCACGGTACGCTTCGTCTGGAGGAAGGCGAAGCCATGGACGCGGTTGATTTTCTCCGTGCCGCAAAGCATGCGCCGGAAACGCTTTCTCCCGGACGCAGCGTCACCGTGATCGGAGGAGGCAATACCGCGATGGATGCAGCCCGTGTCGCCAGACGGCTCCCCGGCGTTGAGGAGGTCCGGATCGTCTATCGCCGCTCCGTGCGGCAGATGCCTGCCGATGAAGATGAATTGAAGCTCACCGGCGAGGAAGGGATCCGCTTCATGGAACTTCTTTCTCCTGAAAAGTGGCATGCAGGCGTTCTTACATGTCAGCTCATGCGTCTCGGCCCTCCCGGCCCGGACGGTCGGAGTTCGCCGGAATCGACAGGGCTCCGGACCGGGATCCCTGCCACGCTTCTGATCGCCGCCATCGGTGAAAAGGTCGATGACACGCTGTCCTCCCGATTCCCGCATGCAACCGTTATCGGCGATGCCCGCCGTGGTCCCGCCACAGTCGTGGAAGCCATCGCTGACGCGATGAACGCTGTTTCCGCGATTTTCGACGGAGATATCAGCCCGCATTATGAGCCGGAGGGAGACGCGAAGCTTTACCGTCCCCGCCGCGCCGTTCTCTGTGACAACTGCGACGAGGACGACGCCAGCCGGTGTCTCGGCTGTTCCCGGGTTTGTGAAAGCTGTGTGGATGTCTGCCCGAATCGTGCGAATGTGATCCGGATGGCGGACGGAAAGCCCGTTATCGTTCATCTTGACCGGCTGTGTAACGAATGCGGAAACTGCGCAATGTTCTGTCCCTATAGTGGAAAACCGTTCCGTGATAAATGGACCCGGTTTGACACGCGCGAAACTTTTGCGGAAACTCCGGAGAATCAGGGTTATGTCCCGCTTTCCGACGGTCGTGTACTTGTCCGGCTGAACAGTGAAGTATTTGAAACGGATCCGGATGATCCGAAGCTCGCCGGCCTTTGGCTGGGAGACTGAAAAAAAAGGAGGTCCGTCTATGGACGCGAAACTTCAATCCTACATCGATAAACTGAATATACTCCATTTCAAAGAGATGTACGAAGGCGATTTTTTCCTCACCTGGGAAAAAACCGATGAAGAGATCGAAGCCGTTTTTACCGTCGCGGACGCGCTCCGCTATATGCGTGAAAACAACATCTCCGTCAGGATTTTTGAAAGCGGGCTGGGCGTCAGCCTGTTCCGGGACAATTCGACCCGGACCCGTTTTTCCTTTGCCTCCGCCTGCAATCTGCTGGGTCTTGAGGTTCAGGATCTGGACGAAGGCAAAAGCCAGATCGCGCATGGCGAAACAGTCCGTGAAACCGCGAACATGATTTCCTTCATGGCGGATGTCATCGGGATCCGCGACGATATGTATATCGGCAAAGGCAACGCCTACATGCACCAGGTGGTGAATGCCGTCACGGAAGGACACCGCGACGGCGTTCTGGAACAGAAGCCGACCCTTGTCAACCTCCAGTGTGATATAGATCATCCCACACAAGTCATGGCCGACATGCTGCATATCATCCATGAATTCGGCGGCGTGGAAAACCTGAAAGGCAAAAAAATCGCGATGACCTGGGCATATTCCCCCAGCTACGGCAAGCCGCTGTCCGTTCCCCAGGGAGTGATCGGTCTGATGACCCGTTTCGGAATGGATGTTGTTCTTGCTCACCCCGAAGGATATGACGTGATGCCCGAAACGCTGGAAGTTGCCGAAAAAAATGCCGAAAAGTCGGGCGGATCCTTCCGCAAAGTCACGAGTATGGAAGAGGCTTTCAAAGACGCGGACATCGTCTATCCGAAGAGCTGGGCCTCCTATGCCATGATGGAACGACGCACCGGTCTGTACGCCGCGGGTGATTCCGACGGGATCAAAGCGCTGGAAAAAGAGATGCTGGCCCAGAACGCGACGCATAAGGACTGGACCTGTTCCGAGGAAATGATGAAGCTGACCAGAGACGGCAAAGCGCTCTATCTGCACTGTCTGCCGGCGGATATCTCCGGCGTTTCCTGCAAAGAGGGCGAAGTCGACGGTTCTGTCTTTGACCGTTACCGCACGCCTCTCTACAAACAGGCCAGCTATAAGCCCTATATCATTGCCGCCATGATTTTCCTGGCCAAGGTCAGGGATCCCGCCACGATGCTGAAACAATTGGAAGAACGGGCGCAGAAACGTCAACTTTCATTGTGATCCGGAAAGAGAGGGCTGGGAATGGGTAAGCGGGTTGTCATCGCCCTGGGCGGTAACGCTCTCGGTACAAATCTTCCGGAACAGATGATTGCTGTCCGGCAGACCGCAAAGGTCATCGCCGATCTGGCAGAGGACGGATGGGATATCATGATCGCCCACGGAAACGGTCCTCAGGTGGGAATGATTCAAAAAGCCTTTACCGCGTTGACCCGTTCAGAGCCTGACCGGATTGTGCCTACGCCGCTCAGCGTCTGTGTTGCCATGAGTCAGGCCTATATCGGATATGACATTCAGAACGCCCTGCGGGAAGAACTCCTGGATCGGGGAATTTCCCGGGCTGTCTCCACTGTGCTGACACAAATAGAAGTCGACCCCGATGATCCGGCTTTCGCGCATCCGACAAAACCGATCGGCGCTTTCATGACCGAATCGGAAGCCCTGAAGCTGAAAGCTGAGCGCGGCTATGATATCATGGAGGATGCCGGGCGCGGATGGCGCCGGGTCGTCGCTTCCCCGAAGCCGGTGAATATTATTGAAAAAGCAACGGTGCTGGATCTTGTCAACGCAGGACAGATCGTAGTCGCGTGCGGCGGAGGCGGCATTCCCGTATATCATACGGAGGGTCACCACCTGAAAGGCGCCGCAGCCGTCATCGACAAGGATTTCGCCGCCGAACTGCTCGCCGAGCAGACTGACGCGGACCGACTGATCATCCTGACGGCAGTGGAAAAAGTCGCGATCAACTTCAATACGCCGGAAGAACGCTGTCTGGACAGAATGACCGTCTCGGAAGCCGAGGCTTATGCCGCGGAAGGTCAGTTCGCGCCGGGTTCCATGCTGCCGAAAGTTCAGGCTGCCTGTATGTTTGCGCGGAGCGCCCCAGGCCGCACCGCGCTGATCACTTTGCTGCACAAGGCCCGTCAGGCGGTAAAGGGTGAAACCGGAACCGTGATCGAAGCCGACATATGAAATGGAGGTGGTGACATGTTTTCATTCCGCGTCAACGCTCAGGCCTGTCAGTGCGACAGAGATCTGACGCTGCTGGATTTTCTCCGGAATGAATGTTCTCTGACTTCCGTCAAGAACGGCTGCGGAGAAGGTGCCTGCGGTGCCTGCACCGTCCTGGTGGACGGGAAAAAGCAGCGTGCCTGTGTCCTGACACTTTCACGGCTGGAAGGGAAAAATGTGACCACCGTTGAAGGATTGACGGAACGCGAGCGGCAGGTCTATGTCCACTGTTTTGCGGAAGCCGGAGCTGTCCAGTGCGGTTTTTGTATCCCGGGCATGGTTCTGAGCGCCAAGGCTTTGCTCGACGAAAACCTTCATCCCACCCGGGAAGACGTCAAAAAGGCTATTCGCGGAAACATCTGCCGTTGCACCGGATATCAGAAAATTGAAGACGCCATTCTGATGGCTGCCCGGCATTTCAGAGAGAATCTCCCGATCCGCGAGGCCCTTCATGAAGGAAAGCTCGGGCAGCATCTTCCCCGGCAGGATGCACCTGAAAAAGTATTGGGAACAGGGCTGTATGCCGACGATATACGGGTTCCCGGAATGATCTGGGCCAAAGCGCTTCGAAGCCGCTATCCGCGGGCCAGGATCCTGGATATCCGGACAGAAAAAGCGCTCGCGCATCCGGATTGCGTCCGGATTCTGACAGCGGAAGATGTGCCCTTTAACCGTCACGGACATCTGTTTCCGGACTGGGACGTTATGATCCCAAAGGGAGAAATCACCCGTTATGTCGGAGACGCGATCGTACTGGTCGCATCCTCAAAGCAGGAAACACTGGACGATATTCTGGGCCTTGTCGAAGTGGACTACGAAGAACTTCCGGCGGTGACCGATCCGTTTGACGCCCTGAAGCCGGACGCGCCGATTATTCACGCCGACGAAAACGGGAATTGTCTCTGCACGCATAAACTGCGGCGGGGGGACGCGGACGCTGCGATCGCCAAAGCAAAATACTCTGTCACCCGGCATTATTCAACGCCCATGACGGAGCATGCCTTTATGGAACCGGAATGCGCCGTCGCAGTTCCTGACGGCGACGGCGGGCTGATGTTATATACAGGCTCCCAGTCCGTTTATGACGAGCAGCGTGAGATCGCCCGGATGCTGATGCTTCCCCCGGAAAAAATACGCTGCCGCGCCATGCTGGTCGGTGGCGGTTTCGGTGGTAAGGAAGATATGAGCGTCCAGCATCATGCCGCGCTGATGGCCTGGGCCACGGGAAAGCCTGTCAAGATTCGTTTTTCCCGCGAGGAGAGCCTGCTGGTTCATCCCAAGCGTCATGCCATGGAGATGGAATTTACCACCGCCTGCGATGAAAACGGTCTGCTGGTCGGTCTGAAAGCGCTGCTGATCTCCGACTGCGGCGCCTATGCGTCCCTGGGAAGTCCGGTTCTTCAGCGGGCCTGTACCCATGCCGCGGGCCCGTACAGATTCCATGATGTGGATATCACCGGAATCTGTGTATATACCAACAATCCTCCCGGCGGAGCTTTCCGCGGGTTCGGAGTTACGCAAAGCTGCTTTGCTTCGGAAACAAATCTGAATCTTCTGGCCGGGATGGTCGGTATTTCCCCGTGGGAGATCCGGCGCCGCAACGCCGTCCGGCCGGGAGACATTCTCCCGAACGGACAGATCGTCGATCCGGATTGCGCGCTCATCGCATGCATTGACGCGGTGAAATCCGCCTATGACCGGAGTCCATATACCGGCATCGCCGTCTGCATGAAAAACAGCGGTCTCGGTGTCGGCGTGCCGGATACGGGACGCTGCCGTCTGGCCGTTGAAAACGGTCATGTTCATATCCGGACCTCCGCGGCCTGTATGGGGCAGGGAATCGGCATTGTCGCCCGTGAAATCGTCTGTACCGCAACCGGCATCCGGCCGGATCTGGTGATTCATGAACCGGCCGACACCGGACGGACGCCGAACTCCGGTACCTCGACCGCTTCCCGTCAGACGCTGTTTATGGGCGAAGCCACCCGGCGCGCTGCGCAGAAACTGTCTGTCCGGCTCAGGGAAGCCGGAGGGGATCTGAGCCGGCTTGAAGGGGAACTTTTTGACGGAGAATATCTCGGCGTCACAGACCCCATGGGGTCCGCCAAACCGAATCCTGTCAGCCACATTGCCTACAGTTATGCCGCTCAGGTGGTTGAACTGGATGAGAACAAACAGCTTGTCCGCGTCACTGCCGCTCACGATGTCGGCCGTGTCGTCAATCCGCTTTCCTGTGAGGGGCAGATTGAGGGCGGAGTCGTCATGGGCCTCGGTTTCGGACTCAGTGAGGATTTCCCGTTGGAAAACGGATACATCAAAAGCCGGTACGGGACATTGGGACTGTTCCGGGCCACCGATGTTCCCCCCATTGATACGATCCTGATTGAAAACGGAAACCCGGAAGGGCTGGCCTTCGGTGCAAAAGGCGTCGGCGAGATCAGCGCTATTCCGACCGCTCCGGCAGCGACCTGGGCACTGAAAAGAGTCGACGGTCAGGTTCGCTATGCTCTGCCCGCAAAAGACAATCCGTATAACAAACATTGACATTCGCAAAGGAGGAACTCATGATGATCCTGCATTCGGAAAAGGCTCCGGCCGCGATCGGTCCTTACTGTCAGGCGCAGAAAATCGGCAATCTCATCTTCACGTCCGGTCAGCTCGGCATTGATATTGAAAAAGGCGGACTTGCCGACGGCGTCGTAGCCCAGACTCATGCCAGTCTGAAAAATATCGGCGCGATTCTGGCCGAAGCCGGCGCCACATATGCCAATATCGTCAAAACCACCGTGTTCGTCACGGATTTGGCCGATTTCAAAGCCGTCAACGAAGTCTATGCCGGTTATTTTGACGGCGCCTATCCCGCCCGCAGCTGCGTCCAGGTCGCTGCGCTGCCTATGGGCGGTCTTGTCGAGATCGAAGCCGTCGCGGCGCTGTAACCCGATATCATCACAACGGAGATGAAACATATGGATCCTATTCGCTGGACAATGAACCGGATGCCTGCAAGCGGGGACCGGTATCTTTCTGTCATGGACCCGGAAGTCATCGCGCAGTCACGCGCGTTTCACGAAAGCTTTCCCCAGTATGCAATCACGCCTCTGGCGGATCTGAAGAATATGGCCGCAGAACTCGGTCTGGCGTCCCTGTGCGTCAAGGACGAAAGTTACCGTTTCGGTCTGAACGCATTCAAGGTGCTGGGCGGTTCCTTCGCCATGGCCCGGTATATCGCCGCAGAAACGGGAAAGCCGCTTTCCGCCATGACCTACGATTACATGACCGGCGATCAGCTGAAAGCGGATTTCGGTCAGGCTACCTTCTTCACCGCCACGGACGGCAATCACGGCAGGGGCGTCGCCTGGGCCGCCAACAAACTTGGCCAGAAGGCTGTGGTCCGGATGCCGAAGGGGACCACGGAAACCCGTCTGAAGAATATTCAGAAGGAAGGCGCCGAGGTCACGATTGAGGACCTGAACTACGATGAATGCGTCCGTCTCGCCGCGTCAGAAGCAGCGGCATGCGAACGGGGCGTCATCGTACAGGATACGGCCTGGGACGGATATGAAGATATTCCGTCCTGGATCATGCAGGGATACGGTACCATGGCTTCCGAAACCGCCGATCAGCTCCGTCTCCGGAACATCGGACGCCCGACGCATGTGTTTATCCAGGCGGGTGTCGGATCCCTGGCCGGCGCGATGGTCGGATATTTCAGCAATCTGTATCGGGATGATCCGCCAAAATTCATCGTGATGGAAGCGCAGGCTGCTGATTGCCTGTATCAGGGAGCTGTTGCCGCTGACGGTGATCCCCGGACCGTGGACGGCGATCTTCTGACCATTATGGCGGGTCTTGCCTGCGGCGAGCCGAATACTGTCTCATGGGATATTCTCCGGAATCACGCGACTGCTTTCGTATCCTGTCCGGATTGGGTTTCCGCGTTGGGAATGCGGATGCTTGCCGCCCCCCAAAAAGGAGATCCCCAGGTCATTTCCGGCGAAAGCGGCGCAATAGGCATGGGGCTTCTGGCAGCATTGGGACGGCCGGAACTGCAAGACTTCCGGGAAGCCATCTGCCTGAACGGAACCAGTAAGGTCCTGCTATTTTCGACAGAAGGCGATACGGATCCCGCCCGTTACAGACAGATCGTGTGGAACGGAAATTATCCGATCGATGAATAAGGAGGCTGAACCATGGATTTTGATGCGATCCGCAACGCGGCAGCAGGCTATGAACAGGCCATGACCGGATTTCTCCGGGAACTCGTTGCCATTCCCGGCGAAAGCGCTGAAGAGGAAGGTCATGTCCGCAGGATCAAAGCGGAAATGGAAGCGCTCGGCTTCAATAAAACCATGATTGACGGTCAGGGCAACATCCTCGGCTGGATGGGCGAAGGCGAAACGCTGATCGCTTTCGACGCGCATATTGACAATGTCGGGATCGGTAACCGGGCCAACTGGAAATTCGACCCCTATCAGGGGTACGAAACCGACTCAGAGATCGGCGGCCGCGGCACCAGCGATCAGCTTGGCGGGATTGTCTCGGCAGTCTACGGTGCAAAGATCATGAAAGATCTGGGGCTGCTGAATGACCGTTTTACGGCGTTGATCGTCGGTTCCGTTCAGGAAGAGGACTGCGACGGCCTCTGCTGGCAGTATATCATCAACGAGGACGGGATCCGTCCGGATTTCGTTGTATCGACCGAACCTACCGACGGCGGGATTTATCGCGGTCAGCGCGGCCGGATGGAAATCCGGGTCGATGTGAAGGGTGTCTCCTGTCACGGCTCGGCGCCTGAGCGCGGTGACAACGCGATCTTCAAGATGGCGGATATCCTGCAGGATGTCCGCGCGCTGAATGAAAATGACGCCTCTGACAGCCAGCCGGTCCGCGGCCTTGCGAAGATGCTTGAAGAGCGTTTTAACCCCGAATGGAAAGAAGCGAATTTTCTCGGCCGCGGCACGGTCACGGTCAGCGAGATCTTTTTCACCAGTCCGAGCCGGTGCGCCGTAGCGGATTCCTGCGCCGTCAGTCTCGATCGCCGCATGACCGCCGGCGAGACCTGGGAATCCTGCCTGCAGGAGATCCGCGATCTTCCGAATGTCAAAAAATACGGCGATGATGTGAAGGTCTCCATGTATCAGTATGACCGGCCCAGCTGGACCGGCTGCGTCTATCCCATTGAATGTTATTTCCCGACCTGGGTGATTCCGCAGGATCATCCGGTCACGAAAGCGTTGGAAGAAGCGTATCACGGTCTTTACGGAACATCGCGGACCGGTCATCCGGATACGTTGGCCGCGCGTACAGCAAGACCGCTGACCGATAAGTGGACCTTCTCGACCAACGGGGTATCGATCATGGGGCGAAACAGGATCCCCTGTATCGGCTTCGGTCCGGGCGCGGAAGCGCAGGCTCACGCGCCGAACGAAAAGACCTGGAAGAAGGACCTTGTAACCTGCGCCGCGGTATATGCAGCATTGCCCGGATGTTATTTCAAATAAATCCCGGAACATACAGCGGGGATCGCTTTTTCAGAGCGATCCCCGTTTTTATGTTTCTTCCGTTCGGAACGTTTCAGCGCACTTCATGGCTGTACGGAATGGACGCCGCCGCGCCCGGACGGCTGACCGCGATCGCGGCGGCCCGTGCGGCGCGCAAAAGCGCGTCGGCGACGCTTCCGCCCGATATCACGGTCTGCAAAAAATAGCCGGTAAATGTATCTCCCGCGGCGGTCGTGTCGACCGTTGGAACACGGCAGATCCCCTGACGGACAATCTTTTCCCCCTCGCGGGCCATCGATCCGTTTTCCCCGAGCGTCAGCACGATCCCTGTTCCCGGGTAACGTTTTTCAAGCAAAGTGAACGCCTCCTCCGGCGATCCCTCTCCGCCCAGCGCCGCGCCTTCGATCTCGTTTACGATCAGCCATTCCGCCAGACCGAGCGGCCACTGTTCCAAATCCGGAGTAACGGGCGAAGCGTTGACTACCACCGTCATTCCGGCTTTCTTCCCGGACCGGAGCAGAAACTCCCCGTGACTGATCTCGTTCTGCATCAGCAGCAGATCTCCCGGACCGAAATGTGATAACGTCTCCCGGATCTGTTCCTCCGGAATCGTTTGATTGGCTCCGCCGTAAAGAACGATCGCGTTCTGTCCCCCGGCGTCGACCTGAATGATCGCGCAGCCGGTCGGCGTATCCGCGACGCGGATATAGTCCGTATGAATGTTTTCCTTCTCCAGTTTTTCTTTCAGGAAAAGGCCGTCTTTTCCAAGCCCGCCGGCAAACCAGGTATCCAGTCCTGCGCGCGCCAGCGCGATCGCCTGATTCAGTCCCTTCCCGCCGGCATTCCGGACATAGCCGTCGGAGGCCAGCGTTTCCCCCGGGCGGACGATATGATCCAGCCGGTAAACGCAGTCGATATTCATGGATCCGAAAACCAAAGCTTTCATTTCACTGTTCCCCTGCTTCATTCAGTAGCGGCGTCATTTTGCCCTTCGCCAGCACGGTCAGACGGTGCAAAGGCCGCGTCAGTAAAACATACAGTACCCGGTCATGAAATTCGTCATCCGGAAAGTTTTCCTCACAGGCATCGCACAGCAGGACGCAGTCGAATTCCATTCCCTTGACCAGCGACGCGGGCAGGATCAGGATCCCTCCCTGATAATCCGCGTCCCCTTCCTTCATCAGCCGGACATTCATCAGTCCTTTCAGTTTATTGTACAGGGTTTCCGCCTGTTTCCGGGTCTTTTCGATCAGGGCGATGCTGTGATATCCCTCTTCCAGCCATTTGTTCGCCCGGGCCGCGATTTCATCTGTCCGGGCTTTTTCTGTGGAAACCGTCAATAATTCCGGAAGTTCGCCGTGGCGAAGAACAGGGCTTCCGGCGGATACTCCGGAGATCGGATACTTTGCGGCGACTCCGGCCGCGAGTTCCATGATCTCAACCGTCGAACGGTAGCTGACGCGAAGCTCACAGAATTCGCCCTGTCCTTCAAAGATCGGGTTTCTCCAGTTCTCCCAGGAACGTATCCCTTCATCCGCGTGAATACCCTGATGCAGATCCCCTACCAGCGTAAAGGTCGCCATAGGGTGATAACGTTTCAGCAGAGCCAGCCGGAAGGGAGAAAGGTCCTGACACTCATCGATCACAATATGGCGGAGATTTCCGGTTTTCACCCCGTAAAGGGCCGCGCAGATCATCAGGACCGGCGCCAGATCTTCGGACAGGATCACCCGGTCCGCATAAGCCGCCGTAATCTTCCATATTTCCGGATCCCATGCCGAAAGGAACTCAAGATACAGGCATACGGGATCCGGCACCGGGAACAGATCTGTCCATTCCGTCAGAAACTGCTTCTGCTTTTCATCGATCTCACGAAGACGCTGATCCCGGGACGCGATCATCCGCGTGGCTTTTTCGCGGCGTTCCGGGCCGTCCGGAAGTCTCGTCAGCAACTGATTCAGCCGCTCCCTTGCCATTGTTTCATACTGTTCTTTCAGCCGTTCGCAGATGACAGCCAGCCGTTTTTTCACCGGCTTTTTCAATTCGGCCACACGCTGCGACAGCGGATAGCGGGCAAACTGGACCAGAAACAGATTGTTCAGTTCATCCCTGGACATGATCTCAAAAGGTCCCATCCGCAATCCCGCTGCCGGGATCATCTTCTCCGGCAGACCGTTCAGAAAGCTTTCCAGGGCGTCCATCATGGCAAGCGAACCCTTGCGGCGTACCGGTATTGCCTGAATTTCCCGTTCATCTGCCGTCAGCGTCAGATTCTTCTCCAGTCTGTCCGATAATCGATATCTTGGGAAGCATTTCCCGGCGGTGTTCGCGCACCAGTCCGCGAAAGTCGTCTGTTTCACGCGTTCCACGCCCAGATCGGGCAAAAGCTGGGAGATATAGGACAGAAACAGCGGATTCGGGGCAAGGATCATCATATTCTCCGGACGCAGAATATCCTGCCACGTATACAGCAGATAGGCGATCCTGTGCAGCGCGACGGTCGTCTTCCCGCTGCCCGCGATTCCCTGAACCATCAGATTCCGGTTCAGGGGATAACGGATCACCCGGTTCTGCTCCGCCTGGATCGTGGTTACGATTTCCTTCAGCCGGTCCGTTGAAACAGCGCCTAAAACATCCTGCAGATAAGTCTCCTGCGCGACGATTCCGCTGTCAAACAGGCTCAGAAGTTCCCTGTCCCGGACCGTCAGCATCCGCTTGAGCGTCAGATTCCCGGTCACATGTCCGTCCGGCGCCGTGTAATCCATCGGCCCGATCTGTCCGGAATAGTACAGATTGGCCACCGGAGACCGCCAGTCCACGACCACCGGGTCGTCATTCCGCCCAAGCACGCCCCACCGGCCAAGATACCAGGTCTCAGAGTCTTCTCCGGCAGGCACGAAATCGAGCCTGGCAAAATAAGCCTGTCCGGCCGAAAGTCCCAGCTGTCTCAGATGATCCAGGCGGATGGCGGCCATCTGCGCCTGGACTTCCGTATCATCAGCGGAAATATCAATGGAGATACATGCCTCATCTCCGTCATCCAGGCCCATCAGGCGTCGCAGATCCGCGATCTCACGGTCTATTTCGTCCCGGGTCTGCTGTAAATGCTCATACTCTTCGCGACTGGCCGGATGATTGGGTAATGATTCCATATTCCTTCCTTTCTTCAGACAGGTAAAAAAGCCCCTGCCGATCCTGATCCGGATTCTCGCAGAGGCTTGCATATTGCTATCACAAGCGTGTGGATGCGTATTGTAACAGGTATACAGGATGTTTGTCAACCCTGTTTATTCCGCTGTGAACAGCAATGTCCCCGATCCGAAGAAATCCATATTCAGTCCTTCCTCTGACGGCGTAAAGGACAGGGCCTGACCGAAGTAGTCCACAACGGCGATCCCGTTCTGTTCCGTCCATGTGATCCCCGGGATCTCCGCGCCCGCGACCGTAAACGTACAGGTTCCGTCCGTATGAAAGGTAATGGCATACGTACCCATCACCCCGGCGTCCATACTGACTCCTTCCGTGATAAAAGTCTTTGCAGAATAAAGCTGTTCCGGAATGAATCCATCGGACGCGGGCAATGCCGGGCCGGCCGCGGGTACTGCCGTTTCAGCCGGAGCCGCAGGTTCCGCAGATGTTTGAACAGGTTCCGCCGCTGCTGATGCGGACGCGGGTTCCGCCGGTTCATTTTCAGGGACCGGCATGCTGTAAGCGTATTCCTGCCCATCCGTTCCCGCAAAATGGAATTGCAGCGAATTCAACAGATCATCCGTCTCGGTACCCGCCTCGTCATACAAACCCCAGTACATCACGCGGATACTGACGTTATCGGTCAGTGTGGCGGTATATTCCGTCCAATCTCTGTTCATATAGCGGAACGCTCTTCCGCTCATATCGATTCCGGCAAGCGTTCTGGACGGGATTTCCTGTATGTTCTCGTATTTATCCGCGTAGAAATCAAACATGGTCGGCACATCGTATACTGTCACCGCGATATAAGGCCAGTCATTCTCATATCCCCGTTCATTGCAAAACCGGATCTCATTATCGCCCCATTTTCTTTCGCTCCATCCCCGGACCGGGATCGCCGCGTCGACCGTCACCGCAGGGTTGGAAAAGCGCTGGATCTGATTTGAAACCGCCGTTGTTTCGCGGCAGGCGGAAGCGATCACATAGTCCGAAAGATCCGCAGACGCCCATTCTTCCGATCTGATCTTGTTCGTCTGCCACTGGCAGCATTCAAAACGGCCGGTGTCTTCCCTTCCGCGGAAGCAGACGCGGATATAGGCCATGTCGTCCTCCTCCGCGGTCCAGCGGAAATAATGGTCACCCAACGCAGTCATGGAATTGGGGCCGTTGTTTCCCTCGTCCTTTCCGTCAGCACCTGCGAATGCCGCCACATCCCCGTAAAGTGCGTTCAGGGCGTAATCATCGTCTATCCAGCGGATCAGGCGAAGCAGCTGCGCATACGGGATGATTCCGTCTCCTGTCGAAACCGGCTCCGTGAATGCTTCCCCGAAGGATGTGACAAACAGAAGCAGCGCCAAAATAAGTACAACTGAAAGAACCGCTTTTCTTCTCATGATTTTCCTCTCCTTCTTCTGATGTTCTTCCATGATCCGCGACAGATCATACATTCTCCGCCATGATCAGGTTGTCACCGTGCCTGATCAGGTTCACCGATCCGTAAAGCGCCTTCAGGCCGGGCTCCAGCCGTTCCGCAGCAGGCCCGTCCGTTTTTTCGTCGGCGATCAGCTGCCCATTCTTCAGCATCAGGATCCGGTCTGCATATCGAAGCATCAGGTTGACATCATGGCTGGTGATCAGAATGCCGCAGCCCGTTTCCTTCGCCATTTTTCGGAGATAAGCCATCATTTCCCGTGCAACACTGAAGTCCAGCGGCGCGTCCGGCTCATCCAGCAGCAGGATCCGCGGTTTCCTTACAACAGCTCTTGCAAGCAATGCCAGTTGACGCTGCCCGCCGGATAATGTCCGCATCGGTCGATCCGTCGCAAAAAGCAGGCCCAGAGCTTCCAGGCATTCCCTCGCATGCCGTTTCTGGCTGTCGGTGACGTCGCCGAGCGCCCCAAGCTCCGGATGGAATCCTTTTTCTGTCAGTTCCGCCGCCGTCATATCCGGCGGAATCACTGGGGCGGAAGAAAGATATCCGATCCATTTCGCACGTTTCTCGGGTCTCTCCGCCGAAACGGTTTCATGACCGTCCAGAAGGATTTCGCCGGTCGCCGGCTGAAGTCCGGCAATGGTCCGCAACAGCGTTGTTTTTCCGCTTCCGTTAGGACCGATCAAAGCGATGATCTCTCCGGAAGAGATCTGAAAGCTGATCTTCTTCAATACCTGCCGCTTCCCGTACCGGCTTTCCACCCCGTCCAGTGTCAGCAGGGTCTTCCCTTCACTCATTCTACGCGTTCCCTCCGCAGCAGCAGGATCAGCAGCATCGGTACACCCAGCAGACTCGTCCATACGCTGATGGGCAACTCCCGCACTGTCACGCAGCGGGTCAGAATATCCGCCGCCAGCAGCAGCGCAACACCGCATAGCCCGCTTCGGCCCGGTCCGGATTGCTTTCCGGGACTCAACTGCCGCGCGATGTGCGGTGCGAGCAATCCCGCGAAGGAAATCAGCCCGACAGTTGAAATCACTGCACTTACAGCAAGCGTGGTCGCAACCAGAGCCAGCACACGCGTTCTTTTTACAGGCACGCCCAGCGTCGCGGCTTCGTCATCACTGAAGGCCAGCATTCGGATTCTGCGGCTCAACAGCATTATTCCCGCAAGACCCGCGAGGGACCATGGCAGCACAGTCCGGAATTGCTTCATCGTAACATCCGCGAAGCTTCCCATCGTCCAGAATTCCATGGAGGCAATCAGATTTTCCCTGTCCGCGGAAACCTTCAGCAGCGTCAGCGCGGCCTGAAAGATGGCGTTGACGCAGATTCCGCAGATCACCAGAGAGGAAATTCCCCGTTTCCCGGCTAACCGGTTCATGAGGATCACCAATCCGATCGCCAGCATTCCTCCGCCGAAAGCAAACAAAGAAGTCAGCGCGGTCGTCCCGGAAAAAACCAGGATGGATAACCCGGCCCCCGCTGAAGCACCGCTGGCAACACCAATCACATCCGGCGCGGCCAGCGGATTGCGGAATACCGTCTGCAGAACCCATCCGCCCATCCCGACAACCGTTCCCGCCAGCACTGCTGTCAGCGTTCTGCCCAGCCGCAGATTGACAAAAACCCGCCGGTCGAGACCGGCGGGATCCCCCAGGTTCGACCAATCCAGCGGGAATTTTCCCGCGGCCAGCGATCCGGCAATAAGCAGGATCACAACAGCCCACGGTACCCAGGTCCGAACGATCTTCTGAAGGTTGCTCATTGGTTCAATATTTCCTCTGTCAGTTCGAAACCGAAGAATTCAGCGTAAAACGTCTTTGCGTCTTCCATGAATTCAGTTTCGGAATACAGTTCGGGATGCAGTTTGTTCAGGATCCACAGGCTGCCGAGCACCGTGCCCGGAACAGGACTGTCCCAGGCTTCCGGGGCGGATGGCAGCGCGTAGACTTTTGCGTTTTGAACCGCGGAAATCTCAGCCAGCATGGGATCGTTCATCACATCATCAACCGTGTAGGAGGCGTCCGCCGCGAGAATAATGATTTCCGGATTCCAGGCAAGCAGCTGTTCATAGCTGATTTCGGCCCAGGAACCGTCCGTAATCTCCGCCGCGACATTCTCACCGCCCGCCAGCGTCAGCAGTGTATTCTGATACATCCCGCTTCCGGCGGTATTAAGCATTGCACTGTTTCCGCTCAGATAGACCCTCGGCCTCGCGGTTTCAGCCGTCAGCGCGACAGCTTTTTCTTCAAGGCGGCTGTACGCGTCAAGAAGTGCCTGGCCGTCAGTGCCGGTCACCGCAGCCAGCAGATGAATGGTTTCCTTCAGCTGTTCGCCGTCCTCCGGATTGACCAGGATAGCCGGAATTCCTAATTCCTCAAGTGTCCCGGCAACATCCTTCAGCTTTTTCGGAAGGATCACGAGATCCGGATTCAATGAAATCATCATCTCAACATCCGGCTGTTTGGCCGATCCGACAGAAGGAAGCTCCGCCAGTTCCGGCGCCGAAAGAGCATAGATGCTCCGTTTCGCGGCCTTGTCTTCAATACCGACAAGCAGATCCTTCGCACCCAACGCAATCAGCAGCGAGCTGGATATATAGTAACCGCTTACAAGGCGTTCCGGCTGCTTTTCAATGGCAACCTCCCGTCCCGCGGCGTCCGTCACCGTAACAGGAAAAAGGCTTTCGCTCAAAGCAGTGGTGCAAAGCATCAGCAAAACCGTTATCAGGCACAGGATCTTTCTCATAAATTTTCTCCTCGAATCAAATTTTTTTACCGTTCTTCTCTGAAATAGCTCAGTCCCAGTGAAGCCGGAGGCTGGTTTTCCCGTTTGTTCTTGATGCTGGTCACGATCAGGACGATGATCGTAACGACATAGGGCAGCATCCGCAGAATCGGTTTCATCGCCATGGTCACGTTGAGCCACTGAATATTGACAATGAAGCTGGAGCAGCTGAACAGGAATCCGAATACCAGTGATCCGATAATGGACATATGCGGTCGCCACAGAACAAAGATAACCAGCGCGATGCTCAGCCATCCGAGAGACTCAATCGACTTGTAGGCCTCCTGTGAAGTCATATAATCCATGATATAGTAGAATCCGCCGAGACCGGAAATACCGCTCCCGATTACGGTCGCAAGATACTTGTATTTTGTCACATTGATCCCGACCGCGTCAGCCGTAGCCGGATTTTCACCGACAGCGCGCAGATGCAGACCCGCCTTCGTCCGGAAAAGGAACCAGCTGGCCAGGATCGCCACCATCACCGCGAGGAAGAACATCACGCCGAGACGCTGGATACTGTCCGTTCTATCCGCGAAAGGCCAGCGATACAGAGCCTTTGTAGCCCCCAGATAGACGGCGGGATCGAGCTTCACCACGATCACCTGGCACAGGTTAACCCCGAAGGTTGTCAGTGCGAGACCGGTCACATTCTGGTTCGCGCGCAGAGTAATCGTCAGGAAGGAATAGATCAGTCCGCATAGCATGGCCCCCGCCAGCGCGCCCAGAATACCGAGGATGACAATCAGGAAACCCGGAAGCGTACTTGCGCCGATCCAGTTCAGAACCAGACACCCCGCGGCCCCGCCCATGCACATGATCCCGGGAATTCCCAGATTCAGGTGACCTGCTTTTTCCGTCAGGATCTCACCGGTCGATCCATACATGAAAGTGCCGCCAAACGCCAGAGAATCAAGCACAAAATCGAGCCAGATATTCATTTGACGCCCTCCTTCACCGATGTATTTTTCACCTCATGGCCCCGGAAATGGACCCGGTAATTCAGGAAGAACTCACATCCGATGATGAATAACAGGACCAGTCCGACAACCACATTGGGGAAATCCCCGGAAATGGTGAAATCCTGACTGATCTGCGAGGCACCCTGATTCAGCATGGTGATCAGCGCGCTGGTCAGGATCATCATGATCGGATTGAATTTAGCCAGCCAGCTGACCATGATGGCGGTAAATCCCTGTCCGGCTACGGAATCTGTCGTTACAGTCAGATCGATTCCGGCAATCAGATATCCCGTCAGCCCGCAAAGCGCGCCGGAAAAGATCATGGTCCGGATTATGACCTTTTTTACAGGAATACCGATATACTGTGCTGTCCGGACGCTCTCGCCGACCACGTTGATCTCGTATCCGTGCTTGGTAAAATTCAGGTAAACGAACATCACAGCTGTCAATATGATTCCGACCAGAACCACAATACCGTAGCTGTTTCCGAAGATATCCGGCATAATGCCAAACTTCATCTTGTTCAGCGTGGAAGAGCCGCTCGGAACCCAAACAATCAGGAAATAGCTGACCAGATAAGTCGCGATGTAATTCATCATCAGGGTAAACAGCGTCTCATTCGTATTCCATTTTGCCTTAAACAAAGCGGGAATGACGCCCCAGATCACACCGCACAGCACAGCTGCCAGCACCATCAGTGCAATCAGCAAAGGCTCCGGAATGGTTCCACCGAGATAGAAGTCAACCGCAATGGCGCCGAGCACGCCGACAAGCGTTTGTCCTTCCGCGCCGATGTTCCAGAATTTCATCCGGAAAGCCGGCGTAACCGCGAGGGAAACACACAGCAGGATACTCAGATTCTTGAAGTACTTCCACAGTTTCCGTGAAGTTGAAAAGGAACCGCGGATAAAACAGTTGTAAAATTCACCGATCTTGTCCGGATTTTCGCGGATCTTATCAATCAGCAGAAAGGCCAGCCCGCCGCAAACCAGGAATCCCAACAGAATCGCCGCGAGACGGATTGCCCAGGCCCTTGCCGGGTGGATCGCGGAACGTTTGCTCAGGTGAACAAACGGCTCTTTCACGGATTTACAGTCAGCCATGGTTTTCCTCCTCCCGGTCTGCCGTCTTGGTCATCAGCAGTCCCACTTCTTCCTTGGTTGTCGTTCTGGCATCAACAATGCCTGTAACCGTACCGCCGTTGATCACCAGGACTCTGTCGCACAGGGCAAGCAGAACATCCAGATCCTCACCGACGAAAATCACAGCAACCCCTTTTTCTTTCTGCTCATTCATCAGGTTGTAGATGGTATAGCTGGAGTTGATATCCAGCCCGCGAACCGGGTACGCTGCCATCAGAACCGTCGGAGCGCTGGCGATCTCCCGGCCGACCAGCACCTTTTGGACATTGCCGCCGGAAAGACGCCGGACCGGTGTCTTTGTTCCCGGAGTAACCACCTCCAGATCCCGGATGATCGTCTCAGCCAGCGAACGCGGTGCCTTGCGATCCAGGAATCCCGCATTTCCCTTGCGGTAACTGCGAAGCATCATGTTGTCCGTGATTCCCATGTTCCCGACAAGGCCCATGCCCAAACGATCCTCCGGCACAAAGCTGAGCCGTACGCCGAGATCCCGGATCTGCATCGGGTCCATTCCCAGCAGGGAAGACTCTTCTCCGTTGTCCGGCGCGACATAGGAAATCTCTCCGCTTTCGAGCTTCTGAAGACCCGCGATGGCTTCAAGCAGCTGGCGCTGCCCGCTCCCGGCGATCCCCGCAATGCCGAGGATTTCACCGCTGTTGGCAATGAAAGAGACATTTTTCAGAACCTGCAATCCCTCATCATCGGTGCAGTTGAGCCCGTTGATCTTCAGCCTTGGCGTCGGATTGTTCGGTTCTGTCCGGTCAATGTTCAGTGTGACCTTTTTTCCGACCATCATCTCAGTCAGAAAACTTTCGGTAGCGTCGCAGGTATTGACCGTTTCTATGTTCACCCCCTTGCGCAGGATGGCGACACGGTCGCTGATTTCCAGTACCTCATGCAGTTTGTGCGTAATAATGATGATGGATTTTCCGTCTTCCTTCATCTTTCTCAGCACCGCAAAAAGTTTTGTGATTTCCTGAGGCGTGAGAACAGCCGTCGGTTCATCAAGGATCAGGATATCCGCGCCGCGGTACAGCACCTTGACGATCTCGACCGTCTGCTTCTCGGAGACGGACATATCGTATATTTTCTTTTTCGGGTCGATGTGGAAGCCGTATTTGTCGGCGATCTCCATGACGCGCTTGTTGACGGCGTTCATATCGAACTTTTTCTCGTCTTTCAAGCCGAGGATGATGTTTTCTGCGGCCGTGAAGATGTCCACCAGTTTGAAGTGCTGGTGGATCATGCCGATATTGTGGTCGAACGCGTCCTTCGGAGAGGCGATCACGACGGGCTGCCCGTCAACGAAGATCTCGCCCTCGTCCGGGAAATAGATGCCGGACAGCATGTTCATCAGCGTCGTTTTGCCGCTGCCGTTTTCGCCGAGCAGCGACAGGATCTCACCGCGGTACACGATCAGATCTACGTTCTTATTGGCGACCACCTTGGAGCCGAAACGTTTGGTAATGCCGCGCATTTCAAGCGCAATTTCGTTTGCCATGAAAGTCCTCCGGAAAAGGATTTGAGTCTGTCGCGGAAACGTTCAAAAGTTCAGAAAAGAGCCGTGCTGTTGCACAGGGCTCTTTTGTCAGCTTTTGAAAAACAAAAGGGGAAGGCGGGGGAAAGATCCCCCGCCGTCCCGGGTGTGCGGAATCAGAACTTGACGTTCAGGAGCTCGATACCGTCGATCTGGACATCGAAGTACGGAGCGGAACGGAACTCGGATTCATGGAAGTAACCGTCTTTGACGACCTCGGTGTCAGGCGTGTAATCGGCGTCGGTGTCAACGTCTGCCGTGTAGCTGTCAAGAGCAGCGCCGTTCACGGTGATGAAGTTCGCCTTGGCGGTGTCGAACACCTTGATTTCGCCGTTTCTGAACTGCTCGATGAGGGCGTTCACGGTTTCTACGGTGCCGGCAGCGGCGGCCTTTTCATTGACATCGGACAGAACGACGGAACCGGTGAGGATGTTGCCGGACCAGTCGGCGGGCATGGCCTCACCGTTCATGGCGGACTTTACGATGTACTCGAAATAGGGAGCCCAGTTGATGCGGGAAGAGATGATGAAGGTGTTGGGGCAGGATTCCACGGTGGGAGCGTTGTAGGCAACGTTGGGGATGCCGGCGTTCTCGCAAGCGGTGGGAGCGCCCATGGAGTCAGCGTGCTGGGAGATGAGGTCGCAGCCGGCAGCGATCAGCGCCTCGGCGGCGGACTTCTCTTCGACTTCGTCATACCAGGAACCGGTGAACTGGACCTTCATCTGGACGTCCGGGCAAACGGACTTAGCGCCGAGGTAGAAGGAGGTGTAACCGGAAAGAACTTCTGCGTGAGTGAACGCACCGACGTAACCCATCATCGGGACTTCGCCCTTCAGCTGGCCGGCGGCTTTGATCTCATTGAGCTTCATGCCTGCGGCGATGCCGGCGAGGTAACGGCCTTCATAGATGGAAGCGAATGCGTTGTGGAAGTTTGCAAGGCCTTCGGTGTGCGCCATCGTGCCGGTAGCATGGCAGAATTCGACGCCCGGGTTAGCCTTGGCAACGGGGAGCAGGTAGGTCTCATGACCGAAGGAGTCCGCAAAGATGACTTTGCAGCCGGCTTCGACGAGCTCTTCGGCAGCGTCGGTGCAGGCCTGGCTCTCTTGGATGTTCTTCTTGATGATGACCTGTTCGTCGGAAAGACCAAGCTGTGCCTTGGCATCCATAATGCCGTTCAGGAAGTTCAGGTCGTAGGTGGAGTTCTCGTCATGGAGAAGGATGATACCGATCTTGAAGCTGTCGGTCTCACCGGAGCAGGACGCGAGAACGATAGCGGCAGAGAG
>CALCUD010000018.1 GCA_937906775.1 uncultured Clostridia bacterium | reverse complement strand
TGCTTCCAAGCGCGCTCATGATCCCATGTCCCAGATTCTGAACGAATCCAAGAACATTAGTGTCTGACGAAAAGTCGGTCACCGCTCCGAGCAATCCCTTTACAAGCTCCGAAAGAGCTTTTCCGAGCGTACCGGCCACGCCGCTTGATTCCACATTCTTCAGCGCTTCGGAAATGGAGGTCATGATCGAATTTGCGATCTGCGCTCCGGCACTCAGCACATCACCTGCCAGCGATGGCAAATTGCTGATCGCGTCCACGATACCGTTCACGATCCCTTCAGCAACACCGGCAAGATCGATGCTCTGATTTTCTCTGTTCCGGAATCCGTCACTGATGCTCTTTACAAGCTCGTCTGCCAGCTTTACTCCCGCGCTGACGGTCTTTCCGCCAAATTCAAACAGCTTCGGAAGCACGTTTGTGATCCCGCTGATCAGATGACGGGCGAAATCAGAGAACCTATCTGTCATCTCGCTCACTCCGTCTGTGCTTATATTGGGATCCATCGCGTCAATGAGGCTGTCAAGCAGAGACGAAATGATCATGGTACCGGCGTCAGCTGCTTTTCCGCCGAAGTCGAGCACACCGCCGATCGCGGATGTAATGTTGCTGATCAGACTGCTGACGATCCCGCCGAAATTCAGATCCGGATCAAAGCTGTTGAACGCGCTTGCGATGGTGTCCACAATGGCGCCAGCCAGCGTGAGGCCTGCGTCAAACACATTTCCGGCCATATCAATGGCTGACGGTATGAATTTGGCTATGCCGGTCACGATATCCCCGGCAATGCTTCCGAATGCGGATGCGAGGTCTTCCGTGTCCACGGTCAGCGCGGCGATCTTCTCTTTCACCTTGTCCCAGATCGCCTGTCCTACCTTGTCCCAGCTGCTGTCCGCCGTGTAACTGTCACCAAGAACGATGTTTCCGATCAGGTCCTTTGTGTCTGTCTTCAGAATTGAAAACTGGTCCCTGATCTTTTGCCATATTTTTGAGGCAACTGTTCCCCAGGATGCGTCAGGCGCATAATCATCTCCGAGGATCAGCCCCTTTATAAGGTCACCCGCGCTTGACAGTAACGATTGCATGTCAGCGCTGATCCTGTTCCAGATCTTTCCCGCCACGGTCCCCCAACTTTCATCCGGGGCGTAATCATCTCCAAGGACCAGATTTCCAAGCAGGTCCTTCCCATTCTGCGAGGCCTTGCTGATTCCGTCACGGATATTCTCCATCATCGCGGAACCAACCTCGGTAAAGTCCGCGTCCTCAAAATAACGGTCCCCCATAGCAAGCTTCTTAAACAGGGTTCCGACCTCCTGAATGGAAGTATGGATGGATTCTCCAAGCTTGCTTCCAATGTCTCCCCAATCGGCATTCAGAACCTCTCTGATCAGCGCTGTAATCACTTCAGCCATCCCCTCAAGTACGACAGGAATATTTCCGATCAGCGCCGTTGACATATTCGTAAGCAGGCTCAGTGTTGCCGGAACGACCTTCGGGGCGTTTCTTTTTATGCTGTCAGCAAGGGTCTTTACGATCGTTCTTGATACATTTGCTATTTGGGGCATATTATTCGATATGGCCCGGATCCCGGTCGCGATGATATCTCCCAAACCGTTCATGATCCCCGGCAGACCGGATGAGATCCCCTCTGCCACGCTTGAAAGAAACGCTCCCATGTTGCTGGAGAGGCTGTCAAGCTGATAAGACACCTTCGCACCAAACTCTTCTGTTGTCTTTCCGGCGCGTGTCAGACCGTTTACGAAGGTTTTCCCGATATCATTATTGCTGTCGATCGCGGCGGCTCCAAGAGCGATCAGTCCGGCACCGAGCATTGCCGCGGGGCCGGATACGAATGTGAATGTATTTGCCAGCTTCGGAAGCAGCGCAACGACTCCGCCGATCCCTGCCATTACAGGCCCGATCGCCGCGGCAAGGGCACCCATTTTCAGCGTTCCAAGCTGCGTGGAACGGTCGGCCTTCTGAAATGCCTGAACGTATTTCGTGGCTTCCTGCACCACTTTCCGGAACCCGTTTTCAGCCAGCCCCCATAAGGTGATCTCCAGCCCTTCTACGGCGCTCTTGAAGATCGTCACGTCTCCAAGGGCATTGTCGAGCATGACCCGTTTCATCTCAGAAGCGGACCCCGTAGCCCCGTCAATGGCATTGCACAGGTTCTCAAAATCCGTTTCACTGGCGTTCAGAATGGCAAGAAGCCCGGGAAGGCCGCGCGCGCCCGCCAGCTGGGTCAGATTGGCCAGAAATTCACCGCACCCGGCCGTCATTTCTGCCATCTGCGCTTCGTATTCCGCTTCGCTGATCTTTCCGCTGGAATACTGGTCATCCAGTTCGGAAACCTGAGAGGCGAGTTTCTCAACGTCAACGTTGTTTTTCTTTGCCTGGCTGCGGAAATCATCCATGATCTCACGCAGGCTTTTTGCTTCTCCCCTGCCGTTGTACAGCGATACTCCAAGCGCTTCCATGGCTTTTGCCGTCTCTTCTGTCGGTTTGGCCATGTTCTGAATGATCCTGCTGAGCGAGGTCCCGGCCATGCTGCTTTTGATTCCGTTGTTGGCCATCAGTCCAAGCGCGATGGCCACATCATCCACGCTGTACCCGAGCGCACCGGCCAGAGGAGCGGCGAACTTGAAGCTTTCGCCCAACATCGTTACATTCGTGTTGGAATTGGAAGACGCGGCCGCCAGAACATCCGCAAAGTGCTCTACCGCGTTCACTTCCCGCTCTGTTCCGTTTATGACCACTTTTACCGTGTCCGTTGCGGCATAGCCGAATGCGGTCATGGCATCGGTCACGATATCGCTTGTTGTTCCCAGATCCGCGCCGGCTGCCGCGGCCAGGTCCAGTATGGGCCCGATCGCGCTCAGCATCTCTTCCGATTTCCAGCCTGCCATTGCCATGTATTCCATGGCTTCCCCGGCTTCAACTGCGGTAAACTGGGTTTCAGACCCCATTTCTAACGCTTTTTTTCGAAGCGCGTCCATGACCTCGGCATTTTCTGTTACCGATTTACCGGCAATAGCAAACACCTTGCTCATCTGCGCGTCAAATCCGCTGCCGGATTCATAGATTGCTTCAGCTGCTTTCTTCAGCGGAACGGTAACTGCCGCGGTCATGCCCGCTCCGCCGATGGCGAGACTTTTGCCCAGGCTGGCCATCTTGCTTTCCGCGCTTTTTACAGCTCCGTCTATTCCGCTGGTGTCCAGGTTGAAGCTCGCAAACAGTTCGCCAACCTTAAGAGCCATTGATCTCACCTCCTGTCATTCCCGCTTGAAGATAATACGGACGCAAAAAAGGCCGCTGCCTGAGAGCGTCCTTCTTCTGCGGTCATTTCTTCGTTCGGTTTGTGCTTCATTGCTTCGATTTGGGACGCGACAGCTCCGTACGGGCTCAAATTCCGAAACAGATTAGAAAATTTACGCCATGACATGCTGTCTATCTGCTCTACCAGATCGATGCCGTAATCCCGAAGAAAATCAGCCTCGACCGCGTCCCATACGTAGAGCAGGTTTACTTTTTTGCCTTGGACGGAGTGGAAACCATGCTGTCCTCGTCGCTCATTTCTTCCACATCGTCTCCGTCAACGTCTTTCCCGCTGATCGTTTCGAAAACCATTTTGATCAGCTGGATCAGCTGTTCACTCTGCATTCCCTTCGCGCAGAACTCGCTGATCGCGTCCCTGCCGAAAAGAATATCCCCGGCATTGAGCAGCATCTTCGTTGCTTCAAATTCCGAGATGTTCGTATCATTCGTCCGTGCCAGGGTGACCATCACAACAGCCGGGATCTGGGGTTTCACAGGATATTCCTTGCCGAACACCGTCACCATGATCGGCTCCTGATTTTTCTCAACCATGAAATTATCGAAATTCAGTGTACGTCCTGCCATTTTATGTCCCTCCTAAAATGATATGCGCCGGGAATCAGCACGGTTCCCGGCGCGGAATATCCGGATCAATCGTCGTCTTCGCTGACCGTCACGTTCAACGTAGCGGTCTTTGCTCCGTTTACCGTGGTCACTACGATCTTCGAAGTGCCGGCAGTCAGCGGAGTGACAGCGAAAGAGTTGTCGGTGATGTTGCCAACGGACGCGACTTTCTTATTGCTCGCGCTGATCCTGAAGCGCTGGTTGCTGGCATTGTCAGGCGTGAATACAATGGTGATGATCTTTGCCGCGTCACCGACATTCAGCGATAGCGAGGTAGCAGCTGTGCTTCCATCCTTCAGGCTGACGCCGGACAATTGCACATAAGGCAGGTTTTCGGCCTCTCCAACCTGTTCAAGATCCCAGCTCTTGGAATCCTCATCTTCGTCAGTGGATGCTTCGCTTCCGGTCACGATGAAGTCGGCAACGATCGCGTTGCCATACGGGTCAACGATCTTCAGCGTAACGTCTTCGTCGCAGAAGCCGTTTCCGGCATAATCGTCCAGGATCTGCTGACCGGGGTCCACTTCTCCGGTCGCGGCATCAACCTTGGGCTTTCCGGACAGGGTAAGGGATCCGCTGCGCTTCGTTACATAAGGTTCTTCCCACAGATCGGTGTTCGCGGAGCCGTCCTCTGTGTCGCTGTCCGTGCTCCTGGTCATTTCCTCAAGCCCTTTGATGCGCACAAAGGTTTCGGACACCTGGGTCTTGTCCTGAATAGAGATGCTCCAGTTGCGGATGTTCGTAGGGCATCCGTTTTTGCGTCCTTTCATGTCTATCATCCTTTCTTTATCCACAGTATTTCACTGTGATATTCGTAACATACACTTCCCGCTTTTTGGTGTCCGGCCCAAGGCCTGTCGCGGGGTTGATCACGCTGATGATTGCCATCCTTCCGTCCCCGCACAGAAAACCGTTGAATTCGTCCAATTCCTGTGCGATCTCCTCAGACACCTCATAAGCGGTGCGTGTGCTTTTTGCCCGGTTCATGATCTGCAGCCTTGCAGTGGAATCCGAGCCTCCCACGCCGCTGTCCGTGGAGTAAACGCAGATGCAGTCATCCGGGAAATCCGGCATCCGTCCCCAGTGGATGTTTCCGTCCGTCTCCTCATCTGCCGCGGTGCCGAAACCGCACCACTCAAGATGCTTCGCTATTTCTTCCATCAGGTTCATTCCGTTCACCCCATCTGTTCTTCATAGGCCCTTCTGATCAGATTGCGCATCTCGTTCTGAACAGAAGTGTCGTTGGCCGGGTCTTCAAGGTATTTGGCCTTTCTTCCGCGCTGATGCTGATACTGCATGTTCTCATGCTGCACAACGGCATACGGAGTATCGTATGATACCGTCCCGCTGCTTCCATCTTCGTTTACGTCCACATAGCAGGAGTTTTTCAGCGGCCCCTGATCGAGAGGAACCTGCTGCTTGCTCACAGCGGCCAGATGATCCAGCGCGGACCAGGTCCCTTTCTGCGTGCATTGCCGTGTCACGTTTTTGATTTTGGCCTTGTCAAGCCGTACTTTCACCTTGAATTTGCCGCTCATTGCAGCACCACCTCAAGATGATCCTCTTTGAATCCGACCGCACGGTAGCACTCGATCACGATATACTCAATCCCATCCACGGTCACCATGGACCTTTCCGGGATCGGCTCCCCTTCGCAGAACAATTTGGCTCTTGCGATCACCTGATCCATCGTCCCGTCCGGGTTTTTGTAAGTGTGCTCAAGATCACGCCTTCTCTGAATCCGGCATTTGCGCGTTTCCGGCTCTCCGTAAAGATCCTCTCCGTTCGCGTAACGGATAAAAGGGCGTACCGTTGCCGTCTGTTTCAGCAGAAATGAGATCATGCTCATTCCATCACCTCTCTCGGCAGCCCCCTGTAAAGAAGACCGGCCCGCAGCAGCACCGATCGCGCTGCTTCGCATATCGTGTTCCGATTCAAGCCTGGTCTGTTCGCTCCGGCTTCAAAGGTCATGGAGAAATCTCCGATCTTGAATGAATTCACTCCGTCCGGGATCTCGCCGTGCTGTTCCAGAAGGGTCTTTTCATGCGCGATTTGATATTGAACAGCCTGTTCAAACGCGGCCTGTTCTTCTTCGGTTTCCGCTTCGTTCGGAAAGATGAAAAGCTTCATTCTTTCCTGCATCATCAGCGTTTCTTCTTCCGTCGCTGTTCCGGTCCAGGTGTGAAAATCAGGCATGGCACTTTCCTCTCTTCCTCGCAGAAGGCTTCATTTCAGGCGTCTCCGCGGGGCTCCTGGGCGCTTCTGCGCGTTGGACAGGTTCACCTATACCAATGCGCAGAAGATGCTCTGAGAGCGCGGGAGGCGCGTCAATGACAGTGCCTGCCGGAATGACTCTGCGGTATTCAGGCTGCGGAAGAGGCTTTGTCAGTCGAATTTTCATTTCCGCGCCTCCTGATCCGATCAGGCTGCGGTCGCCACGTACTTCACTTCGATCGTGACCTGAGAAGCGCTGTCACGGGTTACGGTGACCTTGGTCGCGGTCGCACCGCTTCCGGATACGGCGGGAAGCCCGGTGATATCAGCTTTTCCGAAATCATTGGCGAACGCATAGCCCTCATCCGCGGTCAGCACGACATTTGCGGTATAAACCGTATTGCCGGCAAAGGTCGAGGCGGACGGCGTCCAGGTAATGGCCGCGGTGTAACCGGTTCCGGATGCGT
This sequence comes from uncultured Clostridia bacterium, assembly GCA_937906775.1. Classification (GTDB taxonomy): domain Bacteria; phylum Bacillota; class Clostridia; order Christensenellales; family Aristaeellaceae; genus Aristaeella. Next base: position 9,224 of record CALCUD010000018.1, on the reverse strand, counting down.
GAGTGGACTGAGGAGTCGCACTCTTGACAGGCTGAGTCACATTGTAGTTGGCAGCCTCGATCACGGTAAGCGAGGAGGGCTTCAGCACCGCAAAGGGATAGCGGGTAGCTTTGGTGGGATTTACACGGTTTACGGGGTTCGGCATCGCCCATCCAGCGCGGAACACAACGCGGAGAGCGACCATATCCTGCTGCGCGAGGTTATACACGATCTCCTTCGTGCTGGGGTCCTGGATCACCGCTTCGGTCAGCAGCTTGGTGGTGATATCGGTGCGCATGGCCCACACGGCCTGGCTCCAGTCGCCGCCCAGAAGCAGGACCTGTTCGGGATCCATGATCTCGCTCTTGGGGAACATCGCTTCGGCGCCGTCCAATTCATACACGCTCTTGCCCTGCGCACCGTCACGGTATACAGCCCGGCCGAAGATCGGCAGGCCGTTGTTGTCCACAGCGCCGCGCAGGATGCTGCGCATCTTGATAGCGCCGACATAAGCAGAGGGAACGTAGCCGTCAGCTTCGATCAGGCTCAGCAGACCGTTTTCCCCCATCAGCTCCTGATACAGGTTCCCGCCGTTCAGGTGAGTCAGGTAATTGCCTGCGTTCACAGCGGCAGGAATGATTCCGACAGGGAAGTTGGAAGGCTTGTTCGTTCCGAGCAGAACGGCTTTATCAAAGGCCGCGCCGATCGCTTCACGCATGCGGGGAGCCACATTGCCCCAGATATCATAGTCGGAATCATCCAGCACGTTTTCCGGGATCGGCACGATGCACGCGATCTCCTCAGCATACAGCTTCACATTATCCCAGCCCATGCTGGTAGTCTGCTTCATACCGGTATCGCCGTCCACAAAGTAGGCCATGGGCAGGGAACCTAAAACGGGAATGGAGCGCGTTTTGGAGCTCATGTCCGGAAGGCGGCGCATCAGCCGCATCGCGATAGACTGTTCGGGAACAGCCTGCAAAATTTCCCTCGATTTCTCCTCGGGGATCAGAACCTCAGCACCACTGCGATCAATAATTGCCATAGGGATTCACTTTCCTTTCTTTTTCTGTTTGATGTTTTGAATAATGGTCATTCAACATTGCGTCCGGCCGCGGCACGGATGATCGAGTTGATCTCGCTGTTGCCGTTGCTGCCGCTGCCTCCGGGCCCGCCGTTTCCGCCCTGCGGGTCCTTGCCTCCGCCCCAGCCGCCTTTCCTGCCGGGGTCTTCGAAAAACAGATAACCGGAGCTTTCCTTCAAAGCCTTGATCTGGTCGTCAAGCCCGGTCAGGTTGCCCTTGTCATCCTCGCCGATCTTACTGGAATCCAGTATCTTTTCCACCATCGCGGCATCCCGCACCCTGGCCTTGATCAGAGCGTCCCTGATCTTTCCGGAGCGTTTCATGCCTGTGATCGTGTTGTCTCTCTCCTGCACCTGCTGCTTGAGCGTGTCGATGGTGGCCTGCAGCGTGTCCGCGCTGTCACCCTTCTGCTTTGCTTCCGCAAGCTGCTGATTCAGTGTGGTGATCGTTGCCTTGAGGGTTTTCTGCTTTCCCATTTCCTCATCGATCCGGGCTTTTGGAACCCAGCTCCCGTCGTTGGTCGGAATGATGGTCAGTCCTTCCACATCCCGCAGAGCGGTTTCCACCTGGCTGAACAGATCCGCGCCAAGGTGGGCTTTGAGCGTAGTCACATCCATAGTATCTTTCCTCCTTCGGTTTTTTATGCAGGTCCCTTCCTGCTTTGAAGTTTCGGGTATAGCCTCCCGAACGGGCATCAAAAAAGCAGGCTGGTGTGGGCACAGTCTGCTGATTTGTCATGATATTCGATTTGAGGCTGTTGCAACAGTCCTTCCTTGCGTTTTCTGCGGTTCAGGCTATATTCTACTATCCGGAACAAAAGCCCGCAGAAACCGCATTTCCTGCCAATTAACAGCTACTCTTCCTGAAGCGCCTCTTTGGCTGCCAAAACAGCGTTTCTCGTTTTGTTTGCGCCAAACAGGGATCTGGCATAGTTCCTGAACACGGTGGACTGGCAATTCATATAGGCGCGGTCCGCCTTCTCCAGTTCCTCCGGGATCATCACAAGCTGTCTGAGCACTGAGCGGGAAATGGTCACCGTATCAGATGCTTCACCTCCGGCAGGATCGATCAAGTTTTCCAGTTCATTTTCATCCGGGTTCATGTTTTGCGTGTCATTCATGGTTCCAGTCTCCTTTCGTTTTTTTAGCAGTGCCGCAGCGTGCAGGCTTCACAGTCCCCGGTACACTTCCGGCTGTACCGATCACGGCTCTGCCACCAGATCCGGGCATTCTTCCATGCGTAATCAAACCGGTTCCGGAATGGATCACCGCCCAATGCCGCAAGCTGTTCCGGGTCGGTGTGTACATGGGTAAACCAGTAATAGCTGTCGTAGTCACACCATTGGGAAATGAAATAGCGGATAAATCGGATCATGTTCCCTCACTCCTTTCTTTCTGATCAATTGTTTTGGTCACACTTGAAAAAATAACATCCATGTGTTATTATAATTCTGAAGATGAGGATGTGCCCATGACCCACTGGTTGTAGGCCTACGCCTTATCTTTTTTTGTACCTCAGAATTTTTATATAATCGCCATTGTAATAAATACAGATATCACAATCTTCCTTCGCGGAACGCAGAACTCTATTGATCACGGTTTGCTGGAAAAGATCGAATTTTGTTTCTGTGTTGTCAATGATAAGGTTGCCGTGTCTTCCACCGATCTGTTCAAGGCCTTTCTGGGTCTGCTTATCTATTGAGTTTACAGATGATGTTTTCTTGATTTCCCATAACTTTCCGTGCCACTCTATATCGGGCCTTGTTATGTTTCCACTATTATCAAATTGCTTTACATCGCCGCCGATTGATTCGATCAATCCTCTGGCGATTTTTGTTTCATGCCCCTTTGATGGGTCACTGAATCCTGCTTCTGCTGTAATAACGCCATTTCCGGGAGTGTATCCTTTCTTGTACTGGTCAGACACATCGGTGAATTGTTTTTCCAATTCGCCGGTTTCTCTGCCTTTATGACGGTAGATATAATCTCCGGCTTTCTGTTCCGCTTCGATCAGCTCATCCAGCGCGTTTTCCCACTCATGCACCTTATTGACGGCCTGCTTCTTCTGCAGAGGCGTCTGAGCCACGATAGCACGGTCCTTGTATTTGCGTATCATGCGCTCCATATACCGCTGTCGTGACCTTGCCGTATACTGCGGGTTTTCCTCCGCCCGTTCCCTCGGCCTGTCCCGAAAGCCGCCCGCGGGTGCATGGGAGATATCCGGATAATAGGTCGTGATCCCGTGCAGGCATCTTGGATGGAAGCAGCCGTCATTTTCCGCGTCTCCGAGGGACGGATAATTGGGGTCATTTCCGCTTACCGACACGATCACGTTTTCCCATGCTTCGCAGATCGGACAGCTGCCGGCATGGCCATCGATCACCGCCAGGTCGTAATCGTATTTCTGCATGGTGTCCACATAACCGGATATCGTGCTGCGCTCTATCGCGGTCAGAACGGCCATTTCAGCATAGTTTTCCAGCGTCCAGTGCCGTCCGCTCCGGTCGATGAATCCGGTGATCCCATTGTCAGCAAAAGCGGTCAGCGCTTCGCCGACCGCCTGACGGGTATTCACTACTCCTGTTGCCATTTCTGAAGATACAGCCCCGATGATGTCGGCATATTTATCGTCAAACTGCCGCAGGATTCGCCTCTCAGAGGCGTTCAGGCTGTTATTCAGATCTGCCAGTATATACCCTGTCTTGATGCTGTTTGGGCTGATATGGACCGTTTCTCCCAAAACAGAACGCATATCGCGGTAGAATTTTTGGCTTCCGGAAACATAAGCCCGGTCCATTACATTTCCGATCAGCTTTTCCCGTTCGTTCCTGGCCCGGTCAAGATCCCGTTCCAGCTGAGCGTGAGCCGAAAGCACCTCGTTTGCTTTCTGTTCGGCCCATCCGTGCTGAGTGATCCCCTTAGAAAAACGGTTTGCTACGTTTTTCAGCATCCTTTCCCGGGCACTGCCGTAGATGATCTTCAGCCCTTCCGCGATCTCCTCTTTATCCGCTTCCGATAATGGCTTTACGCGGTGACCGTCCAGACCGGTGTTGAACCCGTAACCGGGCATCAGGCATCACCGTCCTCGCCTCCGTGATCGGGGATATCGTGAAGCTCTCCATCCTCTGTGATGGCCGCAGGGTCTGCAGTGCCGAATTCCTTCATGATCCGTCCTACCTCCTCCTGCACTTCGCCTTCCTCCCAGTCCGGGTGTGTCATCTTCACCTTCACATAGGTGCTCGCGGCCTGCGCATCATGAAGCGTTTTCACCGCGTTGGCCATGGTGGAGATGTCCGTGCTCATGCAATCCGGGAATTCCACGATCACGCGGTCTGTATTTCGGATGCCTCCCTGATGATAAAGCGCGCTGTCGAGCTGGAGAACATCTGTCAGAAACCGTTCCAATGGCATGCTCCAGAAATTCAGCTTTTTGGATCTCGTTGAAAAGCTCTTCTTTTCCCGGATCAGCAGCGCGGTTCCGCTGGCAGCCTGTCCCTCAATGTCCAGCCCGAAGGACTGGGGCGAATACCCGCACATCGAAATGATATTCCGCATCAGCGTATCCGCGGTTTTTGCGTGCTGTTCCGCTCTGATCTCAAACTGCGAAGGCGTGATCTTCATATCCTTGTCATTGGCGATGTCCAATGCGACAAGGGTTTCAACATCTTCATCAAATTCAAAGGTGTACCGGTTTTCGGAAAACATGTTCTGGTTCGGATGCTTCCTCAGGTATTCAGCCGGAACGATCAATCGGCTTTTTGCGAGACGGATATCCCGGAACCAGGAAGAGAAGGTTTCATCCAGCTCGTCCAGCATATCCCGCATGCCCTCAAACTCACTTCGGCCATAATTGCTTTTGCGAACCCGGCTTGGCTTCATATTGGGAATATGAACCGCCATCATCCCTTTACCAGGAACGTTCAGATCCGGATTGATCTTCAGCCGTTCTATGCAGGACGTGTCGTAGCTTCCGAGTGAACCGGCATCGCCTACATACACTTCGCTTTTGATATGGCCCGGTTCGTAAAGCTCATACAGCCGCCATATTTTTCCGGATTGACGGTCCGTCTTGATTTCGGTGAAAAAATGGACGCACACAAGACACCCGAACCGGTATTCCGGAACCGCGTCCCGTCCGCTTACATACATGATGGATGGATAATCCAGTTTTTCCGTGTCCCAGTTGCACTTGAGAAACACATCGCCGCATGCGGCAGCCACTTCGGCTGCTTCCTGGATAAGCGATTCAAACATGTTATCCCGGAGGATCTGATCAAGCCTTTCCTGCTGTGTTTTCTTCTGTCCATGCAAAACATCATCGTATATCCTGCATCTTGGAGCGTTTCCAAAAAGGATATTGGCCGATACGGATGCAATATCCGCGGCAATGGGAATATGCACTTTTGCTTTGCTGCGCCTTTTCCAGAACGATCCGTTGACTGCCGTTGCTGCAAGTTCCCTGTGAACTCCGCTGTATGCGGCCCAATGCTTCCGAACATATTCCGCTCTCACAGCGGTAAGCTCGTCCCACGCCTCGAACGGTGTGAAGAATTCGGTAAGTTCGCTCAATTAAATCACCTTCCATCCATGATCCTGCAGCAGCATGCTGCGCTGTCCGGCGCGTCATCGTGCTCGGCTGAATCCGTAAAATCCATGATCTGATCGATATACGCCATGTCGGTACCTTTAACGAAAGTGATGTTCTTCCACCATTTCCTGAGGTATGACGCGATCTTGATGTATTTGTTCTGCGCTTCAGAATACCCGAACGCGTAGCCTCCGCGGCTGCGTATCTCCTTGCTCAGGTATCCCTTGTCCCCGTTCAGCTCGCAGTATATCGGCCCGCACATCAGCCTGCCCGCCTCTGCGATAGCTGTATTGATAACGCTGTCAACATGCCTTCCTTCCCATAGGCGGCCATAGATATAGAGGGTGTCGCCGATGCGCTGGCAGCAGGTGAACGCCGTTCCGTCACCGCCTCCGTACCCGGCATCGATATGGGCGATGCCGTTGTGGAGAAGCGTTTCATCATCCGTAAACGGCCTCGCATCGGAGAACATGGCTCCATCCGACGCGATGTGCTTCAGTTCGTAATTGGCCGCGAATAGCGAAGGAGACATATCGCTTTTCAGTTTTCCGATTTGGCTGTCAGTCAGCAGCCCCGTTGAATAGCAGTCATACCGTTCAGGCTTTGGCATCAGAGAAAAAGCATCGTCCTTGTGCCAGGGGGTTCCTGTGTTGATGATGCGCCCTCCTGGGTTCCGTAGGTTCTGCAGCTCCTGGTAGACCTGCTTTGTTCGTTCACGTTCTGCGCGGCTGTTCCTGTCCAGACGGTTGACAATATCGTCCGTGATGATGATATCGGCATGCTTTCCGGTCAGCGAACCTCCAAGGCCTATCCCGAGCAGCTGCGGAGCGCCGCCCGTCCTTGCATACAGGCTGGTCGTAATCTGTTTGTTGGTGGCCTTATACAGTTCCAGAGGCTTCCCTGTTAGCACCTGGCATACAGCCTGGGTAAGCGGGTGCAGAAGCATCGATTTGACGGCTTGAAGCACCTCGGCAACATCGTTGTCGGTTTTCCGCAGGAAGATCATGTTTTTCCACCGCATCGAAAGCATGATCTCCACAATAGATACTTCGAGGGATGATGTTTTATAGGATCCGCGGTGTGCCTGCAGGGTCATGTCGTCATCGTCCCAGATGATATTCTGCATCCAGCGCCCGTGCAGTTCGTCTTTCAGCCGGGTATATCCTAACCGTCTGCCATACTCTGCCGGGTGCCTGAGCAGCCACAGAGCCGTTTCCTGCTGTGCTGATATCGTTTTACCGTTCAGTGTCATTTTCCGCCGTTTCCCTCACTTTATCCAGCAAGCTGTAATCCGCTGCTGAAACCTGGATCTGCTCTTCCCGCTTCTCGCGCCACTTGTCGGGCCTTCGGTTCTTCAGCCAAAATGCCGCCGCTCCCACATCCGGAGCCATTTCCTTTTTTACGGAACGCACATTCTTGATCCGCTTTTCCATGACCGGTTTTCCGTCATCGTCTTTTTCTCCGGTATCGACCAGTTCAAAGTCTGTGACCGTTTCTACGTATGAGTATCCGAGCGCCCTTTTTAGCAATGCGTTTTCCACCTGCATATCTACGGGAGCTTTCCCTTTTTTAACGGCCTCCTGCAACTCCGGGAATCGGATCTGCCATTCATAAAATGTGGATGGAGAAATGCCGATCCTCGCGGCGATCTGAGTATCAATCAGGCCTTCTCTTGCCCAGCCTTCAATGCAGAGCAGTCCGTCTTCTGTCAGCCACTCCTGATACTTGCCTCTTGCAGCAATGACGCATTCCCCCTTTCTATTTCATGGTGCCCTGTATCCCCTCCGATATAGAGCGTGAAAATGATTCTCCCTGCGGAAACGGATTCCGCAACTCCTTTGTATTTCTCATATATGCGTATAAATAACTGCCTTGCTGTACCCGTTCACATCTCTGGTCATCATGTTCAGGAATTCCTCCCTTGTGAATCCGGAAAGACGGAATATCTCTTCCGGCTTCATACCGAGCTGCTTTCCTATTTCCTTCACGGTTTTCCCTTCGGCCATCAGTTTCTTCACAATGGCCTTCATCGGTTCCAGCAGATGTGTTCCGCGTGCACGGTTGTGCGTGATGGTTCCATACACGTCGGCGCTTTCATCACCTTTGTGGTCCACGATCACAACCGGCACCTTCCCGCCGAGCATCGTGCGCAGCGGCTCACGGCCGGCGACCGTCCATCTGTGGAATCCGTCGATGATCGTGTAGTCGGGCCTTACAACGATGGGAAGCGTCCAACCGTTTGTGAGAATGGATTGCACCAGCAGTTTCAGGTTGTCCTCAGACACCTTGTTCGGGTTGTAATCGTTGGCTTTCAGCAGGCCTCGGTCTACCCACTGCAGGGATGAAAGCGGAGAGAAGAGTTTTTCATTTTCGCTCATGCCGTAGCGCCTCCCTTGATGGCAAGATTGTAGTCGGTGTATATCTCCTGCCAGAGGATCCGCAGAATGCGCATTTTTGGATCGCCGTAGAGGATGCCCTCATACATTTTCTTGTAATGCTTGTTCTGCTTGTCACGGTCGGCAAGGACGGACTTATCGAAAACATACCCATGTGGGGCGTTTACCTTGTACTGTTCCTTGTAAATTACACACATATATTTGACGAGAAAAAGACAGACGAAAAAGCAAAGGTTGCAGCATAAAAGCAAAAAATTATCCGGACAGTTCGGTGAAGTGAACCCCAAAGTTTAGACAATAAAATATTAAGTTGATAGAGAATGAGTTCGGTATTGTATCGGACTCATTCCTTTTAATTTGATAGAAATTCTATCATTGTTGTAATAATGAATATAACGCTTTAATTCATCAATGAAAGTGTTAACACTTTCAAACTTTTCACCATAATACATTTCAACTTTAAGCCTACCGAAGAAGTTTTCCATTGCACCGTTATCCATACAGTTACCTTTTCTGGACATACTTTGTTTGATATTATGTTCAGTCAATAATCTCTGATATTCATTGTGCTGATACTGCCAGCCCTGATCTGAATGAAATATCGGAGCTGCATCAGCAGGTAACTTTTCAAACAAACTGCTTAACATATCTCGTATTTGTTCTAAATTCGGACTTAATGAAATTGAATAAGATATGATTTCTCTGTTGTATAAATCCATAACAGGAGATAAATATACTTTTTCCCCGCATACTTTGAACTGTGTCACGTCTGTTGTCAGCTTTTCAAAAGGTTTTGCTGCATAGAAATCTCTTTTCAAGAGATTATCTGCAATCTTACCTATCTCCCCTTTGTATGAATGATACTTGTCATTTTTACGTTGTTTTCCTTTTAATCCAAGTATATTCATAAGTTTCAACACTGTTTTATGGTTAATTGTATAGCCTTTGCTTCTTAAAACAGCCAAAACTCTGCGATATCCGTATCTGCCTTTATTTGCATTGAAGATTTCAAGTATCTCTTGTTTTTCTTCCTTGTATTTATTTGTATTCTGATGTTTCAGATAGTAATAGTATGTACTTCTTGCGATACCCGATATTTCCAGTAATTCTTTCAGCGGATATTTATGCCTTAGTTCAGATATGATTAACGCTTTTTGTCGTTCTCTCGCTCTTCCGCA
>CALCUD010000017.1 GCA_937906775.1 uncultured Clostridia bacterium | reverse complement strand
CGCGCAGGATATATGCGTATACTATATGCCGCGCCTGCGGATTTTTATTTTTTATGCCGGCGATAAATTCCAAAGCCTGCTTTTCGCTTTCCACAGAAGCAATCGCATCCGCATAAATATCACCGAAACGATGCATGGAGAGCAGTGCCGGCAAATTGAAATTCAGTTTCTCGCTCATAGTCACACCCCCAGCTTCTTATACATATAGTCCGGATTCTGTACGCAGAACTTACCGCCGGAGATTTCAATAAAGGTACCGGTAATATAATCAGCAGCATCAGAAGCCAGGAAAGCAACCGCACGAGCCACATCATCCGGCTGACCCAGCTTATGCAAAGCAATCTGGTTGACCAGCTGATCACCTTTCTCGCTTACAACACCGGCCGTCATGCCAGTTTCAATGACACCGGGGATAAAGCCGTTCACGCGGATTCTGTAAGGTGCCAATTCGGCAGCCAGAGTCTTGGTCAGACTATAAACAGCAGATTTGCTGGCAGCATAGGCACCGCTGCCTGCACTGCCGATCACCGCAGCATAAGATGCGGCATTGATCAATACACCGCCATTTTCTTTCATCACACGATAGGCATTTTTCGCGCAGATGAACACAGAACGAAGATTCACATTCATCACGGTATCCCACTGATCCCCTTCCAGCCATTTGGAAGGGTCGCCGTAATGCTCCGCGATGATGATCGCGTCCGGATTGATTGCTTTGACGCGGCTGCGGAATTCGCGCCAGAAGCCGTGGTTGTAATCCTCGCTGTGTCCCAGATCCGCAGCCACATCCAGCCGCCATCCGTCAATGCTGTACGGCGGGGAGACCCATTTTTCCGCGATCTTCAGGATCTCCTCCCGCAGCGCCGGCGAATCTTCATAATTCAGCTTCGGAAGGGTGGTGTAGCCCCACCAGCCTTCATAGGCCGGTCCCCTTCCGCTTCCGGAATCGTTGAAGCGGAAATAGGACCTGTACGGGCTGTGCCCGCTCTGGTAAGCCCCCGGCAGGAAGCCCGCCTTCCCGATGTAGATGCCTTCATAGTCCATCCATTTGTTGAAGGAGCCGCAATGGTTGAACACGCCGTCAAGAATGATGCGCATGCCCCGCCGGTGAAGTTCCGTGCAAAGCTTTGCGAACAGGCCGTCGCTCTTTTCGAGATTCTCCATGCTCGTGACCCGGCGGATATAACGGGGCGCGAAGCCGTTATGCTTTTCCCAGCTCTGCATCGCGTGTTCCATGTCATCGGTGATCACGCCGAAATGCGGATCCACATGCTCGTAATCCTGGCAGTCGTATTTATGGCTGGAAGGCGAAACAAAGATCGGGTTCAGATACAGGACCTGAATACCGAGGCCCTGAAGATAATCCAGCTTGTCAATGATGCCCTGAAGGTCTCCCCCGTAAAAGGAACGGATATCCGTATCCGTCGGGCAGGCGGACCAGTCCGCGACATGCTTCGCATGGCCGACGGTATAGTAGTATTCGTTGTCCGTCACGTCATTGGCGGGATCCCCGTTGCAGAATCTGTCGGTAAAGATCTGGTACTGGACGGCGCCTTTGGCCCATCCGGGGACGTGGAATCCCGGCGTGAACCGGAAAGCGTAATTCAGGTTGAGTTCCGGAAAGCCCTGTTCCGAGGCTCTCGCTCCGTTTTTGTCGTAGGCGATCAGCGTTCCGTCCGTGCATTCGATCAGAAAGCGATATACGACCTCCGAGTCATTCGGAACGATCCGCGCCTCATACCAGTCAAAATATTCATCCGAAAAAGCGCGGTTCATCAGCGTGCCGACGTCCGTCGACGTGAACACCAGCGCGACCCGTTTCGCGCTGTCCTTCGCGACCCGGATCCGGATAAGGACGGAATCCCCCCGATCCGGTTCGGAGGGATTCCTGTAAAGGGATGTTTCATCGCTGAATACAGCGGAGAGCACAGTGGGATTGACAGCCATGGAACGGGGTTCCTCCTTATGATTCCTTCTGCAGTCTGGCATGGTGTTCCAGTTTCTGCTGGTACATCTTCTGGTCGCTTTCGCGGATGCACTGTTCCAGCGTCGTGTCCGCGTCCAGCCGCGTCACAAAGGCGCCGCAGCTCGTTTCGACGCGGAACGCTCTTCGCGCTTCATCATTCATCTTCTCCAGCGTCCCGGCGAAGCGGTCCAGGTACTTCCGTACGGCCGCTTCGGTGGTCTGCGGAATGAAAACCAGGAATTCGTCTCCGCCCATCCGCGCGACCACGGCGTCCTTCGGCGCGGAAACCTGCATGGCTTTGGCCCCCATCCGGATCGCGAAATCGCCCGCCGAATGGCCGAAGCCGTCGTTGATCTGCTTCAGTCCGTCAAGGTCAAAATACACGAATCCGACGATTTCCTGCCGCAGGCACAGATGCGGCCACATCGGCGTGACCTGTTCCTCCATACCACGCCGGTTGAATGTCTGAGTCAGCTCGTCCGTCACGCTGCTCAGACGGCGTTCTTCATACAAGCCCTGCAGCCTGAGCCGGTTGTGCATATTCCGCAGCGCCCCGGCCAGAACAACGTTCCAGTGGTGGAAGAACGGCGTCGGACAGGCCCCGTCCGTATACCGGGTGACCGCATAGCCAAAGGTCGATTCTCCCTGATGCAGCAGCATCAGAAAGAACACCTGCGGTTCGTCGGGTTTCTCCGCCATCGGTGGAAGAATGGAATGCCGGTCAAAGGAGATCATCGGCATGCCGCCGTCTTCCATATCGCGGATATTGGACACCAGGCATACATTGTCTGTAACCTCTTCGGCAAAGATCCGTTTCCCGTTGATGTCGTTTTCTTTTTCAAACAGGCACAGGTAGAAATCCCGCCGTATCAGCGTATCCCGGCGTTTCCGCACAAGGACCTCATGCACGTCGCGCAGATCCTCGCATCCGCTCAGTTCGATCGTCAGATATGTCATACTGATTTCCCGGGAGGCCAGCTCTGTCGCGCGGAGAGCGCTCGCGACGCCGGCGCGCTGCAGAATGTCGATATCGCGCTGCATGCATCCGCAGCTTTCCCCGAGCACCAGTTTTCCGTCCAGACCGATCGCGGCGATCCCTTCCTCCCGGACATCGTCCTCCCGCATGCAGCGGATCCGCTTGTCCAGTTGATGGAAAGCCACGGTCAGCATGCCTTCATAATCCTGCGCGATGGTCGTCAGCGTCATCATATTCCGGCCGGTTTCCTGAATATTGTCAAATCCGGTAACGATCACGTCCTCCGGTACGCGAATATCATGCTTCCGGAGTTCCTCGATCAGTCCGACAGCCATGTAGTCATTGGCGCACACGATCGCTTCCGGGCGGTTTTCCGGGTTGGAAAAATAATGTTTGTAGGCCTTTGGACCGTCCGATGTCCACATGGTGCCGTAGCAGATGCCCCTGTCCGGGATCTCGAGACCCGCCTTCGCCATCTCCTCCCGGTAGCACTGGAGACGCGCCTCGCTGTCTATATGCCCCGGATATCCGGCCATAAACGCGATCTTTTTAAGTCCGTGGTCCTTGATCAGATGCCGGATCAGCGGACGGATCGCTCCGTTCTCATCGGTATAGACGCAGTCAAACTCGTTTCCCTTGTACCGGATCGCGACCACCGGGCAGGTCGCCCGGTCGTGCAGCATGGTCAGAAGACTTTCGCGGAACCCCTGCATCTCGTAGCTGTCGGGAACAACAATGATCCCGTCGAGCTGTTCCACAGGGACAAAGTCGAACATTCCCTTTTCCTGGGTGTCGTAATCGTTGTTGCTCTGATGGTATCCGACCGTGGCAAACACAAAAACGTCGTAATTCATTTCCTTCGCGAGGATCTGAATCTGCCGGTTGATCGTGTTGTCAAAATATTCGTCTGTTTTGTTCACGAATACGCCGATCGTTTTCCGTTTCCCGAAAATCATTTCAACGCCTCCCGGTGTTTATTTCAGAGGGGATTCCGACGTGACATAGTCGCTCATGCGCGCGTCCGGGATTGCCTTGGTCCACGCGCCGGAGCTGGACGGATTGTAATCCTGCAGCGCGGAAGTATAAAAGTCGAAATACGCGTTGCTGTAAAGCGGGATCTCCGCCGCGATCTGAGTCCGGTAATTCTGAAGTCTGATCCACTTCTGCACATATTCGTGCGTATCGCCGGGCTTGGTTTTCCGCAGGTCGACCGTCAGCCGGTACAGCTCGGGATCCGTGATCTTCGTGTACAGATCCGTTCCGTCCGCGGTGAAGTGTTTGGACGGGTCAAAAACCTTTCCAAGGTTGTATCCCAGGAAGATCAGGTCGCAGTCGCGCTCCGTCTGTCCGTAATAGACGTCCAGAATCCTGGCCATCGGGATCGCTTCGGTCGTCAGCTCGGCGCCGGCCTCCGCCAGATGCGCCGCGAAGGAGGTTTCCGTCAGCTGTCCGATCCGGTTCCCTTCGGGATAAACCAGCTTCAGCCGCAGTGGGGTCAGCCCATTATCCGTCTGGCGGTACCGGAGTCCGCCGGCCGTTTCGTCGTACGCGGTTCCGTCCCCGTTCAGGGTCCATCCGGCTTCCGCCAGCAGCTGTTTTGCTTTCGGGACATCCAGACTGTAAACGGTCAGACCGTTCATGGAGATATCCTTCCAGGAGGCCGTGTCATTATCCGCCGGTTTGACAGAGCCGGTCGCCATCAGGTACATCCATTGGCCCAGTCCGAAGAAACCGTTGACCGGGGTCCCGAATCCGCCGACATAGCCGGAAATCAGCTTTTGTTTATCCATGCACATGGAGATGGCCTGCCGGGTCTTGACATCGTCCACGATGCCGTTATCGGCACAAAAACTCATGAAGGTCAGCCCGACGCGGGCGTAGTTCGCCATGTTGAAATCGCCGCTGCCGATCATCTGCATGCCGCCCATGATGTTGTCCTGACGGGTGCAGCGAACGACCAGATCCAGATTCCCGTTCGCCAGCTCCTGGATCAGATCGTCCGGGGAGACCGCGCAGTATTCGATCTGCTCGATGGTGGGTTTATTACCTTTTTCGTTTCCTTTGTGATAAGGGTTGACTTTGGCCAGAACGGTTTCCCCGTCAAAAGAAACGAACGCGTAGGGTCCGCAGGAAACCGTGGGACAGCTGATATAGCCGTTTTCACCCGTCAGCGTCTTCTTCAGGAGAGCCGCGGTAAACGGTCCGTCGATATACACGCCGTTCCCGTCATCCTTGATTTCGCATCCGGGTGCGACCATGTGGATGGGATAAGGCGTGACGTCCAGCACGCCCAGCTCGTAGAAGTAAGGCGAATATTCGCCGGAGACCGTCACCGTCAGTTGGTATTTCCCGATCATGCGGACGCCGCTGAGCGTTTTTTCCGTTCCGCCGGCGTAGGCCGCGAAGCCTTCGATCATCTCCCCGTTGGAGTTGACGCCGATGGCCTCCTTCAGAACCGGGCTGTATTCGAGCAGCATGGCAAAGGCATAATCCGCGGCGGTGATCGCCGTACCGTCGTTGTATTTCAGGTCCTGACAGAGCGCCATCGTATAGGTCCGGCTGCCGTCGGCATTGTCGCGCGCCTGATATCCGCTGACGACCTGAGGATTAAAGATATAGCATCCCTCGCTGTCGTTCCATTCCACGGGGCTGTATCCGTGGATCAGATTGCGCACATCCATGTCGCTGATATTGTTGCTCAGCGCTTCCAGAAAGAAGTTGCCGCTGAAGCCGGTCGTTGTTCCGACCCGCAGAGAACGGTATTTGACCGCTTCAATCTCTTCACCGCAGGATACGGCGGCTGTCAGCAGGAACAGGACCGCCAGCGTCAGGGCGATGATCTTCTTCATTCTGCTTTCCCTCCATCGGATGATAAATTACCTTCTTATATAATTTCTGCACAAATTCCGTGATTCCTGCCGAAAAGAGCCGGGTACATCCGAAGATATACCCGGCTCGGGATCATGGATAACCGTTTGTTACTCGAGCGTGATTCCGCCGCCCTGCATGTTGTTGTTATTGATGCCCAGCGCCGCGGCGTATTCGTCGAAGTCCGTGATGCCCTGGTCGTCTTCCGTCTGATCCGCCGGCTTGCAGAGGATCGTCACGCTGGTATCCCCGTTCGGCATGATGCCGGTGATGGGATCCTGCGTGGAAACATAGCCCGGAATCTGCGGTGCGGGAATGCTGTAGGCTTCTCCCGCGTGCAGTTCGATCGTGACGGGTTCGGCGATCTGCTGTCCGTCAACTTCGAAGTTCAGCGTCAGCGTGTAGGTCATCTCCGTGTAGGTCACCGTGATGTTGATATCCTCGGTTCCCATCACACCGGAAACGCGGTTCGTATCAGGCTTGTAGCCGGTGATGTTCGCGGGAGTGATCTCGTAGCGTTCGCCGGTCGCGTATTCCTTCTCGAAGGTTCCGATCACGTTTCCGTTCTCATCCGTGTAGGTGATGAAGACCCTGTAGCTCTTCGCGTCGGTGATTCTCAGCGTGCCGTACACGGTGGTGACGTTGTAGTTCTCCTCCAGCGTGCCTTCGTTGAAGAACCAGGTGAAGGTGTTCTTCGCGGTACCGACGTTCTTGATGGAACCGGTGGTCGCGGTGGTCACGCCTTCGCCGTCAGCGAATCCGTCGCCGCTTACCGTCACGGTATTGTTGGTCAGCGGTTCGCCGGTGTAGGGCGCTGTCGCGTCTCCGCTGGTCAGGATCACTTCGCGCTTGCGGATGATCAGTTCGCCGTCTGTGACCTTGAAGACCACGTTGGTGAAGTTCGGGTTCGTGTTCTCGAAGTCATCCGCGCTCAGGCCCGTATGGTAGGTTCCGGCATTCTTTTCGGTCAGCTCGCTGTCTCCGTTGAAGCTGAAGTCGGCTTCCGTGTACAGAGGATCGTTGATGCTTACGGTGTATCCGCTCGCGTCGATCCAGGTCCCGTCATACAGAGCCTCCTTGCGGTTTCCGGTCACCGTTACGATCACGGTGCCCTTCGGTTCGACGGTGATCAGGCCGTAGGTGAAGGTTACTTCATAGTTGCCCTGTACGGTTTCACCCTTGACATTGATCCGGTAGTCTCCGACCTTCTCGCCCGGATGGCGCTGGACGGTGTACTGGATCATGTCCGCGGTGTCGCCTTCGGCCAGGTTGTCGACCGTCACGGTCAGCGCCGGATCCTCGTCGCCGTAGATCTTGATCTGATCGTCCGCGGTGACGGTGATCTTTCTGCGTTTCACCGTCAGCGTTCCGTCAGCGATCACAACGTCGTAGTTCTTCTGCTCCGGCACCGTCAGATGGATGGTATACTCGCCGGCGTTCTGTCCTTCCTCGCGGGTCAGGATCACCGGTACCGTGTCGGTTCCGACCAGTCCCTTGATCGTCGCGGTCAGGGTCGGATCCGCGTCGCCGTAGATCTTGGTCAGATCGTCGGCGGTCACCTTGATGGTCTTCTTCTCAACGGTTTCCGTACCGCTTACGTAGGTCACTGTGTAGTTGCCCTGTTCAGCCGGTCCGTAAACGTTGATGGTGTAGGTACCCACGTTCTCGCCGTTCTCGCGTTTCACTTCACGTTCGATCAGATCCTCGCTCTCTCCGGCGATCAGTCCGGTGACCGTTGTGGTCAGCCTGGGATCCGAGTCGCCGTAGGTCTTCTTCTGATCGTCCGCGGTCACGGTCACGGCCTTGGGCGTGATCGTCAGCGTGGCCTTGCCTTCAGCGGTATTGCTGTAGTTCGGGTTCTCGGCCTTCACCAGGACCTCAACGCTGTCGCTGACGTTCTTCGCCTTGATCTCGCTGATGTCCGTGGTCCAGGTCTCTCCGCCGTCCGCGCTGTACCAGATGGTAGTTTCGCCGTCTCCGCCGATCGCGGTGGTGGTCGCCTCATCCAGCGTGTAGGTCTTTCCGTCGTATTCCGTCGTCACATTGCTGAAGACGTCAATCGTCAGGTCATCAGCCTGGTTGATCGTCAGCGTCGCGGTTTCCGGAAGGACGGTGTAGTTCGGGTTGCTGCCGGGCGTGACGGTGATGGTGTATTCGCCTACATGTTCGCCGGGTTCGCGGCTTACCTGATAATCCAGGGCTTCGCCCTCGACCGCTCCGGTCACCGTCGCGGTCAGCGTAGGATCGTCCTCGCCGTAGGTCTTGCTCTTGTCATCCGCGCTCACCGTTACGGTTTTGGGCGTGATCGTCAGCGTAGCCCTGCCCTCGGCCGTGTTGCTGTAGTTCGGATTGGTGGCCCGTACCAGGACCTCGACGCTGTCCGCCACATTGGTTGCGGTGATTTCAGCAATATCGGTAGTCCAGGTCTTTCCGCCATCCGCGCTGTACTCAATCTTCGTATCGGCGTCTCCGTCGAAGGAGTTGGTCGTCGCGCCTTCCAGCGTATAGGTTTCACCGTCGTAGGTCTTCGTCACATTGCTGAAGACACTGATTTCGAGGCTGTCCGCCTGAGCGATCGTGAATTTGCCCTTTACCAAGGTAACAGTGTAATTCGTGTTGTCTGTGTAACTCGCGGTCAGTACCTCTTTATATGTTCCGGCGTTGTTTACGGAGCTGTTCATGCGGTAGTAGATCACAATGCCCAGATCATTCTCGCTGACCAGTCCGTCAACCGTTCCTGTGAACGCGGGATCGACCTCACCGAAGATCTTGCCGGAATCTTTGACAGTAATCTTCACGGGTCTCTTGTTGATCCGGATCGTCGCGTTTTCAGTAATGTTGAGGTTCAGCTTGTTGGTCACATTTTCATTCTGCTCGTTGAGAATAACCAGCTCGTCGACCTTAACAGCAACAGTGCCGTCTATAACATCCTTAACAGAGGCCGTGGTAGAAATCTTATCGTACCGGTAGCCCTTCGGCAGTGTATCCTTGCTGATGGTTCCCAGAAGCGCGGTTCCGTCGTAGGTCTTCTCTCCACCGACGGTGGTGATATTGATCTGCGCCGCGTACTCATTGACCGTCAGGGTTCCGATGTCTTTGGACTTAATGAAGTAGTTACTTTCCTTTGCAGTCTTGTCGAAGGTCAGCGTATAAGTATTGTTGCTGCTGTCAACCTTCGTCTGAGATCCGGTTACAGTAAATGTTACTTCTTCATTTCCCTGAAGTCCGGTAATGCTGCCGGTCGCAGTAAGCGCTTCACCGTCATAAGTCTTGGAAGCACTTTCCGTCTTGATTGTCAGAGGCGCCTTATTGATTGTCAGTGTGGCTGCCGTCGTCGCGGTCTCGCTGTAGTTCGGGTTCGTCGCCTGCACGTAGATCGTGTACTCGCCCGCTTCTGTCTTCTTCAGGCTCGTCAGATCCGTTACGTATGTTCCGTTCTCTTCGAAGCTGTACGTGAAACTCGTCTCTCCGCTCTTTGCTTCGCTGCTCGCCGTTTTCGCGTTCGCGTGCTCGGCTCCGTCATACGTATACGTATCATCTGCCAGGCTGATTGCAAACTCTTCTTCGGTCTTCACGATCGTCAGCGCGCCGTCGATCAGTTTAAAGTCGATCGCTTCGTAGTTGTTGCTGGTCGCGCTGAAGTCAGCTTTATTCAAAACCAGCGTATACGTGTCTGCTTCTACTCCGCTTACGGTTACTGCTGTCTGAGCCGGTCCCGTTACAGTGATCGTGTCATCGTGATCCGCTACTACATAACCGCTGACACTCTTAGTAGTGTTATCGTATGTCTCGGTTGCACTGTTCGCGGTCACCGTGACTGTCGCCTTCTCAGCCTTGTTGATTATCAGTTCGCCGTCGGACACTACTGTGAAGGTCACGTCGAAGTTGTCCGTATCGCC
>CALCUD010000016.1 GCA_937906775.1 uncultured Clostridia bacterium | reverse complement strand
TAAAGAAAACGGAAAATACTTTTTCGTCGGAAAGGGCTATAAATACGGCTTTACGGAAAATTCATCCGTCGCAGGATGGACGATTGTCGCTGCACCCGAAAACAAAAATCATGTTTTAAGGGGAAAACATCCCTTTTCGGGCTGATGGCTAACAGGACGCCGACAGATTATTCTGTTGAGAAAATCACCGGAACGGATGAAGATATGTCCCGGACAGTGACAGTAGTATCTTCAATGGACAGGAACAACGGAAAACCGGTATCCAAATACCGCCTGACGGTGATCATGATCCGTGAGGGGGACGAGTGGTATGTTGATCCAAACAGTTTAAAGACCTATGAATCCGCCGAGACGACTGAACCGGTTTCTACCACGACCCCGACAGCCCAGCCGGAGGCGAATGCCAATACGGTGCTGTATTACAATCCGGAAGGCGGTACCAAATACCATCTGGATCAGAACTGTGTCAGCACACATGCGAAGTATCTGCCGATGAAGGGACATTTCACCTACGATCAGGTGAATGATTCCAAATATGCGTCCCTTTCTCCCTGCAACGTATGTGCAGCTCCTCTGAGATGATGGAAGGAACGATGTGGACAAGCCTCCGGGAAAAACTGGAACCGATGCCGGCCGGTCATGCGGTTCTCGGGATTTCAGGAGGGGCGGATTCCGTTGCGTTGTTATATCTTCTTATACCTGAAGTTCAGACAGGCCGTCTGCAGCTGGAAGCTGTTCATGTAAACCACGGTTTGCGCGGAGACGCTTCCGACCAGGATATGCTTTTTTCTGAAGCGTTATGCGCAAAGCTTGGAATTCCCTGGCGCGGATATCGACCGGATCTGCATGGCAAAGCAGACGAAAACACCGCACGGGAAGCCCGATACGCCTGTTTCCGTGAATGCATGACAGAGTCCGGCGCCGATACGTTGATCCTGGCACATCACGCAGATGATCAGGCGGAAACATATCTCATACGCTTATTACGCGGCGCAGGACCGGAAGGCCTCGGATGCATGCAAAGAGAATCCCGGGACCACGGGATCCGGATCCTGCGGCCCATGCTGGGGTTGCGACGTGAGGAAATCCGTAAATTCCTGACGGAAAACGGAATTATCTGGAGAGAGGATGAAAGCAATCAGGATACCCGCTATCTTCGAAACCGGATCCGTTCCGTTATTCTTCCGGAGATGGAACGCGATTTTCCGGGAGCAGTCGGTCGCATTGCTGCTACTGCAGAAATGACTGCCGATGAAAATCGCGCAATGGATGAAATTGCTGACAGACTGATTCAGGAATATGCAGGTTCAGACTGGTTTCGAATTGAGGGACTTGCGAATCAGCCGGAAGGGATTCGTGTCCGTACGCTCCGAAAATGGTGGAAACAATATGTACCGGAACTGAAGGAGCATACGCTGAACCGGACGCAAAGCAAAATGCTCAGTTCGCTGACGGAAGCTCCAAAGGGAGCAAAAATCAACCTGCCGGGCGGAAGCGGTGCGGTTCGTGGGGCGGCACATCTTCATCTGACAGGGAAAGAACATTTCTGTCTGAAACCGGTAGATGCGTATGGAGACTGTATCAAGTTCGGAGATTTTACGCTCAGGACCGGTGAATATCAGTCAGGAACCGGCGATGGAAAGATCAAACAGGCAATTCCGGAAAATTTTCTGAACGGATGTGTGATCCGGACCAGGAAACCGGGGGATCGGATCCGTCCATTCGGTTCTCCAGATTACCGGAAACTTCAGGATTATCTGACCGACAGGAAGGTTGACGTTTCCTGGAGAGACAGAATTCCTTTGCTGTGCAGGGGAAACGAAGTTATTATGGTTTGCGGCGTCGGAACGGGAAACGTACCGAAAATGGATCCGGAAACGGTGAACAGGTTCATGGTCTGGACCGGTCCCATGCCTTGGGTTGCAGATGAGAAAAGAGGGATTTCAGATGAAAAAGAACGCAAAGATCTATGATGATCTCAGCAAGATCCTTGTTACACGGGAAGAAATAGAAGAAAAAGTCCGGGACATGGGTGAAAAAATCACTTCGGATTATAAAGGAAAAACTCCGGTCATGGTGTGTATCCTGAAAGGTGCATCCTTATTTTTCACCGATTTGTGCCGGGAGATCGATCTTCCGCTGACAATGGAATTTATGGCTATTTCAAGTTATGGTAGCGCCACGAAGACAAGCGGCGTAGTCCGCGTCCTGAAGGATCTGGATCACGATATTGTCGGAAAAGATGTGATTCTGGTTGAAGATATTGTAGATTCTGGCGTTACGTTGAATTATCTGATGAAAATGCTGGAACAGCGGGGCGCGGCTTCCATCCGGATCTGTACCCTGTTGGACAAACCGGCCAGAAGAACAGTCAGGGATCTGAAAGTTGACTATTGCTGTTTCAATATTCCGGATGAATTTGTAGTTGGTTACGGTCTGGATTATGATCAGAGGTATCGAAATATTCCGGACATCGGCGTTCTCTCACCGAAAATCTACGATAAAGAATAATATCCATATACGGGTTGTAAGAAAACCGGACTTAGGAGGAAAAAAACATTGAAGAAGAAACCGTCCAGGGGAATAATCGGATATATTGCGCTGTTGGGAACGATTCTGCTGGTTGCCATTCTGCTCAACGGCGGAATCGGTACAACTGTTTCCAAACGGATCGAATATCCTCAATTACTTGAAATGATTGACGAAGGGAAGGTCGCCAGAGTTGCGCTGAGAGGGAATTCTCTCGTCGGTCTGACTACGACAACAAAGGTAGCCAAAGCAGATTTCCCGGATCGCAGTTATGATTTTGAAACGACGATCGGGGAGGATTTTCTGGAGACTGTCCGCCAGATGCAGGCGGCAAAATCCGGCAAGACGCTTGAAGAGACTTCTGTCAAAGAACTTTCTTTTCAGATCGAGTACAGGGAACCGGTCAGTATTCCGTGGTGGTATGAGTTTATTCCATATATCATTATTCTTGTGATCACTGCCGTGATCTGGTTTGTGATGATGCGCTCCCAGGGAGGGGGCGGAGGAAGGGTGATGAATTTCGGGAAAAGTCATGCCCGGATTCAGGACCCCTCCAAGAATCAGATCACCTTTGCCAATGTTGCCGGCGCAGATGAGGAAAAGGAAGAACTTCAGGAGATGGTGGATTTCCTGAAGAATCCGAAGAACTATACAGAACTCGGAGCCCGCATTCCCAAAGGCGTTCTGCTTGTCGGACCTCCCGGAACAGGAAAAACTTTGCTTGCCAAGGCTGTTGCAGGTGAAGCAGGCGTTCCTTTCTTCTCCATTTCAGGCAGCGACTTTGTTGAGATGTTTGTCGGCGTTGGCGCCAGCCGTGTCCGCGATCTGTTTGACCAGGCAAAGAAAGTTGCTCCTGCAATCGTATTCATAGATGAAATCGACGCTGTCGGCCGGCACAGAGGCGCGGGTCTCGGCGGCGGCCATGACGAACGGGAACAGACTTTGAATCAGTTGCTGGTAGAAATGGACGGTTTCGCGGTGAATGAAGGCATCATTGTTATGGCCGCGACAAACCGCAGAGATATTCTCGACCCCGCGCTGATGCGTCCCGGCCGTTTTGACCGTCAGGTGACTGTAAATTATCCGGATCAGGAAGGTCGCGTGGCTGTTCTGAAGGTACACAGCAAAGGGAAACCGCTTGCGGACGATGTGGATCTTGAGAACATTGCGAAGCGGATGCCATATGCCAGCGGCGCGGATCTGGAGAATGTCATGAATGAAGCGGCTATTTTAGCCGCGCGATCCAGAAAGAAAAAGATCGATCAGCAGCTGCTGATCGACGCGATTGCCCGGGTCCAAATGGGTCCGGAAAAGAAGAGCCACAAAGTTTCAGAGACAGATAAACGCATGGTTGCCTACCATGAGGGCGGACATGCGATCGTCGGTCACCTTCTGAAAGGATGCGACGATGTACATTTGATCACGATTGTTCCCAGGGGACAGGCTGCCGGTCATACGCTGGCACTTCCTGCTGAAGAACATGATAACATGAGCCGCTCGCAGCTGACAGATCAACTTGCCATGATGCTCGGCGGCCATGCGGCGGAAGAAGTTGCGCTGGGAGAGATTTATACCGGTTCTTCCAGTGATCTGAAACGTGCAACAGAGATATGCCGTAAGATGGTGACCCAATTCGGTATGAGCGAAGAGATCGGTACGATCTATCTTGGAAACGATCAGGAAGTATTTGTCGGAATGGAATTCGGTCAGAGCCGTGAATACAGCGAAGAAGTCGCCGCACGGATCGATAAGGAAGTCAGTCGGATTCTGGCTGAATGCTATGAAACCGCGAAGCGTATTCTGACGGAAAACAAGGATCGTCTCGATCAGCTGGTGGACGCGCTGATCACTTATGAAACGCTGAACCGTGCTGAATTCGTTGCTCTGATGGAAACCGGAAAAGTACCGGATGACTTAGGCACGGATAAACCGAGAACGACCGGGGAAATCCTGAAGGACACGCCAAAGAATGAAACACCGGACGAAGAATCCGGGGAAACGGAAACCAAGGGCGACGACCGGGCTCGGGAAATCATGAAACAGATGCTTGCAGAAGAACAGAACCGTGATAAACAGGATGATTATCTGAATGACTGATTATTCCGGAACAGTTTTATGAAAGGGGGAACGACATGCAGAACGGCAGTGAAAATAGAAGAAGAAACAGGAACACGAACGGGACGGAAGCTCCGCGCCGTGTTACTGAAGCAGCACGGATGATGCAGCAGTCTCCCTCTTCCGCCGGATATCGCGGTTATGTTCCGCAGCAGTCCTCCGTTACTCAGGAACAAGCACAAAATATACCGCAGACTATGTACACGCAATTTCCGGACGGACAGCCGGATACACGTTACCGGAACACGGGAAACACTCAGACCGCGCAGAATACAGGCGCATTCCGGGGGTTCACTCCGGCTGCGGCAACGACGGAACCTCCGCAGAAAAAGCCACGCAAAAAACACGGACTGCGCATTTTCATCGTTTTATTGATTGCAGCGGCTCTTGCCGGCGGTGCGTTTATTGTCCGGAATATTTTGGATCAGCGGGCTGTAGAAGAAGAGATTACAAAGTACAGTGCATTGTTCTGTCCGAATGTATATGTGGACGGGATTCAACTGGGAGGAATGACCTGGGAGCAGGCGCTTAATTCAGTTCAGTCTCAGATTCAACGCCGCAATGATGCATGGAAAGTCAATCTGGTCCGGAACGGCAATACCATTGCTACCATTACCGCGGATATGCTGAATATGGAAGTCGATGTTGAAGGGGTACTTCATCAGGCATGGGCACAGGGTCATGCCGGAACTACTGTGGACGAACGCTATGAGGAAATGCTGAAGCTTGCCGCTGAACCGTATTATGGTTTTACAACAGTACCGGACAAGGATACTTCAGTAATTGACGAAGTGCTGAATCAGATCAGGGAGCAGATTGACGTAAAGGCCAGCAATGCAGAACTGCTTTCCTTTGATACCACCCAGGCTTATCCATTCATTTTCAGCGATGAGATTTACGGACAGAAATTGGATGTAGATTCGCTGAAAGAACAGCTTTATCATATGGTGGCTGTCATGCAGAGCGGAGATGTAGAACTTCATGTTGAGACGATCGCACCCACGGTGACAAAGACCGATCTTCAAAAGCATTATATGCTCCGTTCATCAGAATATACTCGGATTTCGACATCCTCGACGGATGACAGAAACAAAAATATTCAGCGAGCCTGCGAAAAAATCAACGGTACTGTAATTCAGCCGGGAAAACAGTTCAGCTTTAACAAAGTTGTCGGTGAACGTACGACAGCGAACGGTTTCTTTCCGGCGGTTGAATATGTATACGGGGAACATACCGAAGGGATCGGCGGGGGAGTATGTCAGGTCAGCAGTACAGTTTATCAGGCAGCTGTATGCGCCGGTATGAAAATCGTAAAACGGACTCCGCACTCTGACGCGGTCAATTATACTGGCTACGGATCGGATGCTACGGTTTACTGGGTTGGAAAGCGAATCATCGATTTTGTTTTTCAGAATAATACTGACGAACCGATATATCTTGTAGCGGCTGTTCAGCAGGATCCTGATAATAAAAAAAGGTTGATAACCCGTATCAGCATTTACGGTGCGGATATGGGAGATGTCTGGTACAGGTTGGAAACGCAGCAGACCGCGGAGCTTGAACCGCCGGATGAACCTAAATATATCAAGGATACAGAAGGAACTTATGTCACCTATACCGATCAGCAAAAATCTGTTTTCAAACCGGAAAGCGGTTATGTTTTCGAAAGTTATCGGGTAAAATATTCCGGTACGGAAGAAATCGGCAGGGAACTTCTTGCAACAGATACCTATGATCCCAAACCAGAAAGAATATATGTAGGTGTAAAAACCAGAGAGTGACAGTATCACTGCAAAAGAAAAATAAGCGCGTCAGCCGGAAATGGCAGACGCGTATTTTTCATGATTGCTGAGTTCATCAGGTTGCTCCGAAATATGCTTTCCGGACACGGTCATCCTTCATCAATTCTTCTGCTGTTCCGGAAAGCGTGATACGTCCGTTTTCAAGAACATAACCGCGATCCGCTATTGACAGGGCCATGCTTGCGTTCTGTTCCACAAGCAGGACGGTAATACCTAACTCGTGCATTTCCCGGATCATTCGGAATACATCCCGGACCAAAATCGGACTCAATCCCATACTGGGTTCGTCCATTACGATCATTTTCGGCTGACTCATCATGGCTCTTCCCATGGCAACCATCTGCTGCTCACCGCCGGACAGTGTACCCGAAATCTGGGATTTTCTTTCACTCAGGCGAGGAAACAGGTTGTAGACCCGACTAAGATCATATTTGATAGCGGCACTATCTTTCCGGTGATAGGCGCCCATCAGAAGATTTTCTTCAACAGTCATACGGGTGAAAAGCTGACGTCCTTCCGGTACATGTGCGAGTCCGAGAGATACGATTTTATGGGGAGAAACACTAAGCAAATTGTGGCCGTCATATTCCAGATGACCGGAACGGGCTTTGACCAGACCGGTCACCGTATGCAGAATGGTTGTTTTTCCTGCTCCGTTTGCCCCGATCAACGTGACAACTTCACCCTCATTCACTTCAAGTGAAGCTCCCTTAATTGCATGAATGGCACCGTAATAAACCTGCAGATCTTCAATCTTCAACATCATTGATCCCTCCCTCTTCATCTCCGAGATAAGCGGCGATGACCTGGGGATTGGAGACAATCTCCGCGGGCGTGCCTTCTGCGATTTTCTTTCCGTATTCCAGTACCATGATCCTTTCGCAGATATTCATGACAAAACTCATATCGTGCTCAATCAGGAGGATCGCGATACCAAAGCGGTTCCGGATGAGACTGATACATTCCATCAGTTCGGACGTTTCAGTCGGGTTCATTCCGGCTGCGGGTTCGTCCAGAAGAAGGACCTTCATATTCGTTCCCAGTGCTCTTGCGATTTCCAGTTTGCGCTGCTGACCGTAGGACAGACTGCTGGCCAGCTCGTTCTTTAAATGTTCCAGATGGAACAGAGAGAGCAGTTCAGCCGCATATTCCTCCTGTTCTTTC
>CALCUD010000015.1 GCA_937906775.1 uncultured Clostridia bacterium | reverse complement strand
GGTACTGTTACATCTAACGGTGACGGCACTTACATAGCACGTCCTACAGCGGTGGGTACACCAGCAATATTCACTGTTACTGCCAACGGTCAGGAAATCGGCGGCATGGCCCTCCCTGCGGGCTTCCCGTATTTCAAAAATCTCGCGGGAAAGCTTACCGGTGGTTGAAACGAAGAGGTCCGAAGAACCTGCAGCAGATAGCACAAGACCGGCGGCGGTTTCTCGCGTCATGCTGTGATCGTTGGAATAGTCAGGCTTTGAACCGGATTCCAGTGCGTCCTTGCGGATGATGATTGCCGCACAGCGCCCGGATGACATAGCCAGACGAAGAAGTTCGAAAGATTGATCAAATTCGGATTCTGAAGTATCGCGGCTCAGAACAAAATAGGGAATATCCAGCAATTCCAACTGTCCCGGAGTGATCGCACCCTGCTTGACATGCTGCGGTTCATCGTGAACTCCCGGCTCGCCGCGCCATCCGACTGCCAGCAGGCAGGGAAGCCCGTATACCGCGTCATCCATCAGAGAAGCAAGCGGATTGACAGCATTGCCCAAACCGCTGTTTTGCATATAACAGAGGGAAGGATGCCCGGTTGCCAGATAGTGTCCTGCGCAAAGCGCGACAGCATTCCCTTCGTTTGGGGCGACAATGTGCGTGTCTCCGTCTGTTCCGTAACGGGCATACAATTCATCGCACAGAGCTTTGAGCTGGCTGTCGGGAACGCCGGTGAAAAAGTCGATGCCCGCCCGTTGGCAGGCATCCAGAAAAGCAGCGACATTCATCGGGGATATCTCCTTTAATAGTTCCAGTCAAGCGGATAGGACACGACAGGATTTTCGATCTTCCGGCCGTTGTCCTTTATTGTGGAAAGTACCGCGTCGATCTTGCTGCCGTCAGTATAGGGGGTGGGGATGAAATTATTCTTGTCGGCCCGGGAACTGATCCGGATCGGAATAATCCGGAATCCCTTGGCGATGGCTTCACCGTCTTTCAGCTTGTAACGGGCCTGAAAAATATAGCTGGACATATCACTGGGCTTGGAATTGCCTGCAAAGCAGAAGTTCCCGAGACTGTAGCAGATATATACACCGTTGTACAGCTCGATCGGATTGATGCGGTGACTGTGATGTCCGATGACAAGATCCGCACCCGCGTCTACCGCCAGATGTCCCATTTTCTGTTGATTTCCGGTGGGATAATAGTCGAGTTCATTTCCCCAATGGAAGGAAACGATCACCATCGGGTATTTCGCCTTGGCAGCGGCGATATCCGCCGGAACTTTTTCCCACAGGGAATCGTACCGGTCGATACACAGATAGCTGAGCATGGCTACCTGAATCCCGCAGACCTCAAAGGTTCCCATCTGTTCGCTGTTGGACCAGACGATCCCGGCGTCCGTCAGCGTTTGCATGGTTTCGTCATACCCTTCGGTCCCGTGATCCATGACATGATTGTTTTCAAGACTGACACATTCCACACCGTTGTCAGCCAGGACGGAAACCCATTCGGGCGGCGCGCTGAAAAGGAAACTGTTTCCGCGCTTGGAGGAAGGAACAGAGGTGACATTCGTCAGAGTTCCTTCGAAATTGATCAGCGTCAGATCGTCTTCCAGAAAGATATCTCGGGTGTTCTTCATGATAAAGTTGATATCGTCGCCGTTGGCTTTCAATTCTTTGGTGAAGATGTCTTTTTTATTCCATGTATCATACCCGATCGTGAAATCACCGGTACAGGTGATGGTGATTATGGGCGAGCCGTCGGTATCCTGAAGCTGTTTTTTTCCTTCTTCTTCGACGGTTTCGATGATCTCTTCAATGAGCAGATCGTCATCCTCTTCCTCCGCGAAAGCGGCGGGGATCAGAAGCATCAGACAAAGCAGCAGGCACAGTCCTTTTTTCATGTTCAATTTCCCTTCAGGTGTTTTCGCGGACAAAGTCGGCCATACGGTCAAGTGCGACGGTCAGCTTGTCCAATGCGGTAGCATAGCAGCAACGGATATTGCCTTCACCGGAAGGACCGAAGGCTCCTCCGGGAACGCAGGCGACGCTTTTTTCTTTCAGCAGCCGGGAACAGAAGTCCTCGCTGGACATTCCGGTGCGGCGGATGGAAGGAAATACGTAGAAAGCGCCGTAAGGCTCGAAACAATTCAGCCCCATCGCACGGAAACTGTCGACCATAAGCCGGCGGCGGCGGTCGTAACTTTCCCGCATCCGGATGACATCTTCATATCCGTTTTCCCGGCCGAGACGGAGAGCCTCTTCGGCGGCGACCTGCCCCTGGCGGGGCGCGCACATGATCCCGTACTGATGGATCTTGTTCATGACAGCGAGCAGTTCTTTTGCGCCGCAAAGGTAGCCGACACGCCAGCCTGTCATTGCGAAAGCTTTGCTGAAACCGTTGATGGTCAGCGTCCGCTCGTACATGCCGGGAAGCGAAGCGAAGGAGATGTGAGACTTTCCGCCGTAAATCAGCTCACAATAGATTTCGTCGCTGATGACCATCAGATCGTGCTTTTGAATGATCGGCGCGATAGCTTCCAGATCCGCTTTTTCCATGATCCCGCCGGTGGGATTGTTTGGATAGGGAAGGATCAGCGCTTTGGTTTTCGGGGTGATAGCGGCTTCCAGCTGATCCGGCATGAGACGGAACTCGTGCTCCTGATCGGTGACGACGCCAACCGGCGAACCTCCGGCGAAAATAACGCTGGGGCTGTAGGAAACATAGCTCGGTTCGGGAACCAGAACCTCATCCCCGGGGGAGAGCATGGCTCGGAGCGCGATATCGATTGCTTCGCTGGCCCCGATCGTGACGATGATCTCGGTTTCGGGATCATAATCCGTATGGAAACGGTCGGACAGATAGCGGCTGATCTCCTTCCGGAGTGACAGGAGACCGCGATTCGGGGTATAGGCCGTTTCACCGTCAACGAGGCTGTTGATGGCAGCGTTGCGGATGTGATACGGCGTTTTGAAATCCGGTTCGCCCACGCCGAGGGAAATGGTATCTTTCATTGTGGAGGCCAGATCAAAGAAACGGCGGATCCCGCTTGGGGGAACTGCCGCGATAGCGGGGTTCAGAAATCTTTCGTAATTCACGGACTGATCACCAGCCTCTGATCGGATTCGGTTCCTTCAAATATGACGCCCTCTTCCTTGTACCGCTTGAGAACAAAACTGGTTGCCGTTCCCGTAACCAATTCGAGCGTGCTCAGCTTGGCGGAAACGAAGGAAGCCAGATCCTTGAGAGTCCGGGCTTCGACGAGGACCAGCAGATCGTAGCTGCCGGACATCAGATAAACGCTTTTCACCTCGTCAAAACGGTAGATCCGGGAAGCAACGGCATCGAATCCCATATCGCGCTGCGGAGTCACCTTGACTTCGATCATCGCCTCCACGCGTTCGCGATCTGTAAGATCCCAGTTGATGATCGGCGCGTAACGCAGGATGATGCGGCGCTTCTCAAGATCTTCAACGGTAGCGGCTACTTCTTCCATGGAAGTGCCGGTCATGACCGCAAGCTTTTCCAGGGGCAGACGGCAATCTTCTTTCAGGAGCTCCAACAGAGCGGTTTCCAGCTTTGTCATCGTAAATCCACTCCTTACATCCGGTAAAAATGAATCTATTTATTATACATATTGGGAAGGATTTTTGCAACCGATGCTCCGAAAACGGCCGGGATGAAGAAAAACAGGCCGGATCTCTTGAAAAACAGAACACTGTATGATATGCTTCGTAAGGTTCTGATACTTTATTATTTATGACGGAGGAAAATGAAATGAAGAAACTGCTTGCTTTTGTCCTGACTCTGGCTATGCTGCTTGTCAGCGCGGCTGCTGTTGCCGAAACCGCGACCGAGGTTGCCAAACTGTATCTTGTCGGTATGTCCACAGACAACGGCGAAAACTGGATGAATACCGCCGGAATGATGTCTATCAGCTTTGTTTTCTATGATGACGGAACGCTTGCTATGGATGCCATGGGTACAACTACTTCCGGCACATATGAATTTACTGAGGATGGAAGCGGAATCTTGATTACGGCGGAAGGCAGCGAACCTGTTACCCTGACCGCAATTGATGAAAATACTTTTGTCGGCGGTGAAGAAGATCAGATGCTGATGTTCTCGACGGAAGAGCCCGAAGGTGTTGCTCTTCCCGCGGCTGTTCCCGCCGATGATATCAGCGCGTTTGACGGAAGCTGGAATCCTCAGCTGATCAGTGCCATGGGCATGACCTTCAGTCTGGAGGAAGCCATCGCGTCCGGTCTGGGCACGCTGCTGGGCGATGAAGTCACGAGCGCTATGATCATTGACAACGGCAAAGCTACCATTTTCGGAGAAGAAATGACGTTCGCTTTCAACGAAGGCAAACTGTCCATGAACGTTGACTTTGCCGGTGATTCGATTGAAATGACGATCGAACTCTGCGAAGACGGAAGCATCGTTTATAACATGAACAATCTGGACATCCACATCTATTATGTCAAGTAATCAGTAGAAACAACAGGGCCGCGGGCGGTTTTCCGCGGCTTTTTTGTTTTCACGGGAACTTTATCACTCTTTGTTATGTCTGACATTCTGTACGCGCTTTCCGGCAATCAATCCGGTCAGACGAATGCGAACCGAGGCAAAATGAATGCCGGTCCGGATGACGGCGGGTTGCGCCGGGAATCCGATTATGGTAAAATGCGACCCGGTTCCGCTTTCCTGACAGGTTTGCGTGATCCGGACGCCCGGACAGAAGAATGATAAAGATCATTATGAGGAGGATACCTGAATGATGAAAAAGGTTGTTTCCCTGCTGCTGGCGGCTATGCTGCTTGTGACCGTTTCTGCTTTTGCAGACGCATCTTTCACAGATACGCTCAAAACGATATTCGATGAGATCGGAAACGCGCCGGACGGGTTCAGAATGGTGCTCACGGAAGACGGACTGGAGGGCGGCCTGACCGTACAGAAAGAGAACGGTGTTTTCCGCAGAGGGGTACTGGATACGGCGGATTTCAGCCTATATTTTGATACGGAAGTCATTACCGTAACGGACGAAAAGCAGAATATGACGATCCCTTATGCGGAACTGCTTTCCGGCATGAACGAATATGCCGAAAAGGTCTCTGCCCTTGGAGAAATCTTTGGAATCATGGGCAAGGAACTGTTGACCGGGTTGTTGATTCGGGGCGGAGCAACACTGGAAATGGATGATGATACGATGACAGTCCGTGTCAATGCTGATGAGTTTTTTTCCGCTTTGGACACATCTGTCGCGGAAATCCTGGAAAAGTACGCCTTACAGATCGACGCGAGTGTGGCAACGGCCTTTGGCGAAGGTCAGACCATTAATTCCGCGGCGCTGACTCAGATCTGGAAGCAGCTGAATGTTTCCAGGATCAACCCCGGATTCAACACACTGTGCGCTACCTGCGGGATCTCCTCTGCTCCGGATGGTGCGGAGTTATTGAACATCACGGTCACTGCGGACGAAAATCAGATTTTCGAACTGAAAGGCAAATCGAAAAAGAATGAATTCGCTCTGACAGCGAATGTCGCGGGACATGAATTCGACATGACGATGGTTAACGGAGGAAAAGATGCGCTGAACTGTCTGACGGTTCATACAGACAAGAGCGAACTGTTCACGCTTTCCTTTACCGAAACCGTTATGTCCCTGTCCATGATGGAAGGCACAGTGATGGTGAGCATGACCAAGGAGGCTAACGGCTTTACATCCGATATCATCATTCCGGATTCAGAAATGCAGATTGAAACGAAAATGGCGCTTGATCCGTTCAGCTGGACGGAAACCATGATGATGAACGGTAAGCCTGAACGGAAGCTTGCGTACATCCAGGCTGATACCGAAGGCGATACCGTCTGCCGGATGAATGTGGAAGAAATCAGGTATGACACGGACGGCTCCGAGAAAACAAGCTCATCCGGTTCTCTGTTTATCAACAAAGCGGAAAACGGATATGCTCTCGAAGCGGAAGCGGACGGCGAAATGCATTCCATTCTGGAACTTACGCTGACTCCCGGTGAAATAACCGTTCCGGATCAGGGAATTCTCCTGACGCAGGAAATGCTTCTTCAGTTGCTTCAAATGCAATAAATGAAAACATGTATTTTTTGCAGACCTCCGGCGGAGGTCTGTTTTTTCTATATATATCCCGGTCAATCATGGCGAAAGGCGGGATCATGACCGGCTGCGGGGTTGTCAATCATTCCGGAATGAGATAAAATAATAGTAATGTCAACCGGAACGATCGTACCGCAGGGAGGAGACGGCGCATGAAGGGAATCACTGTCGCGGCCACGCTGGAAAGCCTTTCCGCTGTCACCGCGTTTCTGGACAGTCAGCTGGAAGCGGCCGGCTGTCCGATAAAAGCGAAGATGCAGCTGGATATTGCGATGGACGAGATATTCAGCAACATTGCGTATTATGCGTATCCTTCCGGCGGCGGGACAGCCGTGATCCGGGTGGAAACGCTTGAAGAACCGCGCCGGGCCCGGATCACTTTTGAAGACTGCGGAATCCCGTACGACCCGCTGGCCAGAAAGGATCCGGATATTACGCTGGGCGCCGAGGAACGTGAGATCGGCGGCCTCGGTATTTTCATGGTCAAGAAAACCATGGACAGTATGCGTTATGAAAGGCGGGGAGAAAAGAATATCCTGACAATCGAAAAGGCTTTCTGACGCGGCTTTTTCCGTCCGGATATATTTTTGTCGGAATGAAAAAAATCATGTTGGTGTTCGGCACGCGGCCTGAGGCGATCAAAATGTGCCCGCTGGTGAACGAACTGAAGAAAAGAACCGGGATCCGCACGCTGGTGACTGTGACCGGACAGCACCGTCAGATGCTGGAAACCGTGCTGGAAACGTTCGGCGTAACACCGGATTATGATTTGCACATCATGAAGGAACGGCAGACGCTGTTCGATATTACCTCGGCCATTCTGGAGGGCATTCGCGGGATCCTTGAGAAGGAAAAACCGGACACGGTCCTTGTTCACGGAGATACCAGCACGACGTTTGCGACGGCTTTGGCGTGTTTTTATCTGCAGATCCCTGTGGGACATGTGGAGGCCGGTCTCCGCACGTACAATACCGCAAGCCCGTTCCCGGAAGAATTTAACCGTCAGGCGGTCGGGATTGTGAGCCGGTATCATTTCGCGCCCACCCGACTGGCGGCGGACAATCTGATCCGGGAGGGAAAAGATCCGGCTTCCATTTTCATCACGGGCAATACGGTCATTGACGCCATGCGTCATACAGTGAGGGACGATTATCATCACCCCGAGCTGGAATGGGTCGGAGACAGCCGGATGATCCTGATCACGGCTCACCGGCGCGAAAATCTGGGGGAGCCTATGCATCGCATGTTCCGCGCTATCAGAAGAGTCCTGGAAGAACACCCGGACTGCAAGGCCGTTTATCCGATCCATATGAATCCGGAGGTCCGACGGATTGCCGCGGAAGAACTGGACGGATGCGACAGGATCCATCTGATCGAACCGATCGAAGTCGCGGACTGCCACAATTTTGAAGCGCGATGCTTCCTTTGCATTACGGACAGCGGCGGAATCCAGGAAGAATGTCCGGGATACGGGAAACCGGTTCTGGTCATGCGGGATACCACTGAGCGCCCGGAGGGAGTGGCGGCCGGTACGTTGAAACTGGTCGGTACGGAAGAGAAAAACATCTATACAGCTTTTTGCGAATTGCTTGAAAATCACGCGGAATATGAACGGATGAGCCGTTCTGTCAATCCTTACGGGGACGGAAACGCCTGCCGGAGGATCGCAGATATTCTGGAAACCGGGCGGTATCAACCCTGGATCCCGGACTCTGCAGGCCTGGAATGAAATGAAATTGTCAGAAAAGGGCTTTTGATAAAAAATTGTCAAAAGCCCTTTTCAAGTTGGTATGTATATGATAAAATAATTACAAGTGTGTAACGGCATGATTTTTTATGTGCCTTTACATAGCCTTCAATATTTGTAAGGAGGTTAATAACTCTATGCCTGACAACAAGGAAAAGTACGAAAAGCTGCAGGAGGCTATCGCCAAGCACAAGGGTGAGCGCGGCGCTGTAATGCCTGTTTTGCAGGAAGCGCAGAGCATCTTCGGCTATGTGCCTCAGGATGTTCAGGAGATGATCGCCGACGGTTTGGGAACCACGCTGAGCGAGGTGTACGGTGTTTCCACCTTCTACAGCCAGTTCTCCCTTGAACCCAAGGGCGAATACGTGATTGGAGTCTGCCTGGGCACTGCCTGCTACGTCAAGGGCAGCCAGAAGATCATGGACAAGCTCAGCGACGAGCTGAAGATCGAAGTCGGCCGCACCACCTCCGATGGCAAGTTCACGCTGAATGCGACCCGTTGCCTCGGCGCCTGCGGTCTGGCACCGGTTATGATGATCAATGACGAGGTTTACGGCCGTCTGACGCCTGATCAGGTCCCCGCGATCCTCGACAAATATCGCGCTTAAGGGCGCGTTCGGAGGTCCGGAAGCTGTGCGTGATCTGAGCCTTCATTTGCTTGACCTTGTCCAGAACAGCATTACCGCCGGCGCAACCCTGATCCGTATCGGGCTGACACTGGATGACAAAGGAATGCTGACGCTTGTTCTGACGGACGACGGTAAGGGAATGAACCCCGCGCTGCTTGCTGAAGTAACCAGCCCTTTCACTACGACACGGACGACCCGGAAAGTCGGCCTCGGGATTCCTCTGATGAAGGAAAACACCGAGAAGGCCGGCGGCCGGTTTTCCCTCGACAGTGAAGAAGGGAAGGGTACAACGCTGACAGCTGTTCTCGATACCCGTAATATCGACTGCCTGCCGTTGGGCGATCTGGAAGGCACGCTTCTGAGTCTTCTTCTGACCAACCCGCTGCGTCCTGAATTCCTGTTCGAAGGGAAAACGCCGAAAGGCGAGTGTTCCTTCGATACCCGTGAAATCCGCGCGGCCCTCGGAAATGACATTCCCCTGAACGAGCCCGCTGTAGCCGGATGGCTGCAGGAGGCTCTGAACGAAGAAATCAATCCAATCTTTGGAGGTGTACTGATATGAAATCTCTGGCAGATCTGGAAGCCATCCGCGCCAAGACGCTCGAAAGCATCAACATGCGCAAGGATGACAACGCAGCCCGCATTGTTGTCGGTATGGCCACCTGCGGTATCGCCGCCGGCGCCCGCCCCGTTATGCTCGCTTTTGTTGACGAAATCAAAAAGCGCAATCTCGGACATGTAACCGTGAGTCAGACCGGATGTATCGGCATGTGCCGTTACGAGCCCATGGTTGACGTTATCCTGCCCGGTCAGGAGAAGGTTACCTACATCAAGGTGAAGCCCGAAATGGTTGCCCGTATCGTGGCTGAACATGTGGTCAATGGCCGTCCGGTGGAAGAATACACCATCGGCGCCGCGGAATAAAAACGCACACTGTATAAGGAGGAATACCCATGGATCTTTATCGCGCACATGTGCTCGTCTGCGGCGGTACCGGCTGTTCTTCTTCCGGATCCGCGAAGCTCGTCGAGCGCTTCGAGGAACAGCTCAAGGAAAAGGGCCTTGAAAATGAAGTCAAGGTCATCCGTACGGGTTGCTTCGGACTTTGCGAAGCGGGCCCGGTTGTGATCGTTTATCCCGAAGGCACCTTCTACAGCCGCGTCAAGGTCGAAGATGTCGATGAAATCGTCAGCGAACATCTTCTGAAGGGACGTAAGGTTCAGCATCTGGTCTATGTGGATCACAAGACCCACGAGAGCAGCGTCCAGAAGAGCCTGAACGAGATCGGTTTCTACAAGCAGCAGCAGCGTGTCGCGCTGCGGAACTGCGGCGTGATCGATCCCGAAAATATCGATGAGTATATCGCCTTTGACGGCTACAAAGCCCTGGCGAAGGCTCTGACCGAAATGACTCCTGAAGACGTGATCAACGAGATCCTGTCTTCCGGTCTGCGCGGCCGCGGCGGCGCGGGATTCCCCACCGGCAAAAAATGGCAGTTTGCCCGGGCCAGCAAAGCGGAACACAAGTATTTTGTCTGTAACGCCGACGAGGGCGACCCCGGCGCGTTCATGGACCGCAGCCTGCTGGAAGGCGATCCGCATGCGATCCTCGAAGCAATGACGATCGGCGGATACGCGATTGGTGCCGATGAAGGCTGGATCTACGTCCGTGCCGAGTATCCCATCGCGGTCAAACGTCTGGAGAAAGCCATTGAACAGGCTCACGAATACGGCCTGCTGGGCAACAACATCTTCGGAACAGACTTCAACTTCGACATTCACATCCGTCTGGGCGCCGGCGCGTTCGTGTGCGGCGAGGAAACCGCTCTGATGGCTTCCATCGAAGGCAAACGCGGCGAGCCCCGTCCGAAGCCCCCGTTCCCCGCGGTCAAGGGTCTGTTTGAAAGCCCCACCAATATCAACAACGTAGAAACTCTGGGCAATGTGGCTCAGATCATCCTGAAGGGCGCGGACTGGTTCAAGTCCATCGGTACAGAGCGCAGCACCGGCACCAAGGTTTTCGCTCTGGGCGGCAAGATCAATAACACCGGTCTGGTCGAGATCCCCATGGGAACCCCCCTGCGCACCATCATTGAAGACATCGGCGGCGGCATCCCGAACGGCAAGAAGTTCAAGGCTGTCCAGACCGGCGGTCCTTCCGGCGGCTGCATCCCGGCCAGCCTGATGGATATCCCTGTCGAATATGACACGCTGACCAGCGTTGGCGCCATGATGGGTTCTGGCGGTATGATCGTGCTGGATGAAGACAACTGTATGGTCGATATCGCCCGGTTCTTCCTGGACTTCACCGTCGACGAGAGCTGCGGTAAGTGCACTCCCTGCCGGATCGGCACCCGCCGGATGTTGGAGATCCTTGAACGGATCGTTAACGGTAAAGGCGAAGAAGGAGACATAGAAAAGCTCGAAAACCTGGCTGAGAATATCAAAGCCACCGCACTGTGCGGACTTGGTCAGACAGCTCCGAACCCTGTTCTCTCCACCATCAAGTTCTTCCGCGACGAGTACGAAGCGCATATCAAGGAAAAGCGCTGCCCGGCACATCATTGCCAGGCTCTGCTGAATTACGTGATCACCGACGCCTGCAAGGGCTGTACCCTGTGCGCCAAGAACTGCCCGGTCGGAGCTATCAGCGGAACGGTCAAGCAGAAGCATTCCATTGATACCACCAAGTGCATCAAGTGCGGTCTGTGCATGAGCAACTGCCGCTTCAACGCCATTATCAAGGACTAATCGCGCAAGGAGGAAACAACACATGGAAAATCTCGTTCAGCTTACGATTGACGGCGTAAGTGTTGAAGTTCCCGCCGGCACGACGGTTCTCGAAGCCGCGAAGAAGGCCGGTATCAACATCCCCACTCTGTGCTATCTGAAGGATATCAACCAGATCGGTGCCTGCCGTATGTGCGTGGTCGACACCGGTGCCCGCGCTTTCGGAGCCGCCTGCGTGCTGCCCGTCAGCCAGGGAATGAACGTTAAAACCAATACTCCCAAACTCCGTGCTGCCCGTAAGACCAACCTGGAATTGATCCTGAGCAATCACGACAAGAAGTGCCTCTCCTGCGCGCGCAATCAGAACTGCGAACTGCAGCAGATGTGTCAGGATCTGGGTGTGGAAGACACTGAAAAGTTCGCCGGTAAGATGAATCAGTACGATATCGACGATCTTTCTCCTTCCATCGTCCGGAACAACAACAAGTGCATTCTTTGCCGCCGTTGTGTTGCCGCCTGCAACAACACACAGGCTGTCGGCGTGATCGGTCCTGTGATGCGCGGATTTAAGACCCAGATCCGCAGCGCCTGGAATCAGCCCCTGAACGATGTGGCCTGCATCAACTGCGGTCAGTGTATCGCGGCCTGCCCCACGGGAGCCCTTTACGAAAAGGACAGCACCAAGGAAGTATGGTCCATGCTGGCTGAAGAAGGCAAGACCGTTGTGGTACAGCCTGCTCCTGCCGTTCGTGCCGCTCTGGGCGAAGAATTCGGTATGGAAATCGGCTCTCTTGTGACCGGCAAGATGGTTGCAGCGCTGCGCCGTCTGGGCTTCACAAAGGTCTTTGATACGGACTGGGCCGCTGACCTGACCATTATGGAAGAAGGCACAGAACTGCTGGGCCGCCTGAACAACGGCGGAGTTCTTCCCATGATCACCAGCTGCAGCCCCGGCTGGATCAAATTCTGTGAAACCTATTATCCGGATTTCATTCCGAATCTGAGCTCCTGCAAGAGCCCCCACGAAATGGAAGGCGCCATGATCAAGAGCTACTGGGCGGAAAAAGCCGGTATCGATCCCAAGAATATCCGCGTGGTTTCTGTGATGCCCTGTACCGCCAAGAAGTTCGAAGCGAAGCGGCCTGAACTGGGACATGACGGTATGCCGGATGTAGACGCTGTGCTGACCACCCGCGAACTGGCGAAGATGATCAAGGAAGCCGGCATCGACTTCAATAATCTTCCCGACGAGGATTTCGATCCCGTTCTGGGCGAAAGCACCGGCGCAGCCGTCATTTTCGGTACGACCGGCGGCGTTATGGAAGCTGCTCTGCGCACCGTGTATGAGGTCGTGACCAAGAAAACGCTTGACAATGTCGAATTCACCGATGTCCGCGGAATCGAGGGCGTTAAGGAAGCAAGCGTTCAGGTCGGCGATCTGACTGTGAACGTGGCTATTGCCCACGGAACTGCCAATGCTGCCAAATTGCTCGACAGCATTCGCAACGGTGAGAAGACCTACCACTTTATCGAAATCATGGCTTGCCCAGGCGGTTGTGCAGGCGGTGGCGGACAGCCAATTAGAGATGGAGAAGAGCTTGCAGGTGAACGTGGTGAAATTCTCTATGCAATAGATAAAAA